>CAZFOX010000695.1:0-3256 GCA_964520565.1 uncultured bacterium
AATGCGACGTGTTCGTGATTCAAACATCGGCCTCGCCGGTCAATACCCGGATCGACGAAATGATTATGATGATCTACTCGCTCAAACACGCCTCCGCCGCCCGGGTTACCGCCGTCATTCCGTACTTTCCTTACGTGCGGTCGGACAAGAAGGATCAACCCCGCATCTCCATCGCCGCCCGCCTGATGGTCGATCTGATCGAAGCCGCCGGGGCCGACCGGGTTTTGATCATGAACCTGCATTCCTTCCAGGTGCAGGGATTCTTCCGCATTCCCGCCGATCACCTGCTGGCCACGCCGGTTTTGATCGATTATTTCAAATCCACCGATCTGACCGACACGGTCGTGGTGGCTCCCGACGCGGGCAGCGCCAAACGGGCGGATAAATACGCGCGTTTGTTGAACCTGCCGCTGACCATCGTCGACAAACGGCGCCAGGGCAACGAGGATACCGTCATCGCCCAGAACATCATCGGCGACGTGAAGGGAAAACGCGCCATCATTTTCGACGACGAGATTTCCACCGCCGGTTCGTTGATCAACGCCGCCGATCTGTTGGTCGCTCAAGGCGTCACGGATATCCGCGCCGGCGTGGTGCACGCGGTGTTATGCGGCGATGCAATCGAACGCATTCAAAAGTCGTGCATCAGCGAAGTGGTGGTCACCAATACCATCCCCGTGGAGGGCCCCAAGAAGATCGACAAGATCAAGGTTTTATCGGTCGCCAAGATGTTCGCCAAAGCCATCCGCCGCATTCACAACGGCGAATCGGTCAGCGTGCTCTTCTCTCCCTTTGAGGATTTCTGAAAAACGATATACCGCGGGGAATTCTCAAGGAAATGGTTTAAAGTCTTACTTCGCCATCCCCAGCATCCGTTCCACTTTGCGTTGCAGGCGCAAGCCTTTTTTGTTGTTTAGGTATGCGATTTGGTGGCGCAGCGTTTCGTTTTCCCGGCGCAGGGATTCGATCAGGCCGTCTTTGGGCTGGAACTCCAGATTGGGAATAAAGACGGCCTTCATCAGGGCTTTTTCCATCTCTTCAATCGGCGTGGGGTCTTCGCGCAGGGCGGAATTGTTTAATAGAGCGCGGATGGTTTCCGGGGGAACCTGCGGGTATTTGGTCAGGCTCATCAGGGCGATCCAGAACCGTAGGTAGGGATTGTCGTTGGGAACGATCTCGCAGTTAGCTCCTTCGACTTTCATGATGGAATCCGCCTCGGCGTTCCGCGCCATTTTCGTGATGTTGTAATTTCGGTAAAAGATGATCGGCCAGACGTTTAACCCGAATGGTTTGGGAATCTGCAGGAGGAAATCCAGGCTTTCGCGCAGGTCTTGCTCGCTTTCGAGAGGAATGCCGATCAGGATATCGTAGATGCAATAGATGCCCAGTTTCTGCAGAACTTCGACCGCTTTCAGAATACGTTCCTGATTGAGATTGCGGTCGTAGACTTCCTTCATGACGCGGTTGGATCCGCTCTGGATACCCATCTTGACGTAGAGAAGGCCGCAATCCTGCAGGTGTTTCAGGATTACTTCATCGCACATCTCCGGATAGGTGTAGACCCAGAAGGGGATATGGACTTCGCGGCGGTAGGCTTCGGCAAACTCGCCGATCCACTTGCGGTCGAAGGTGAACACGTCGTCGTAAAAAAGAATCTGATTGGTATTAGGGTGTTGGGCCACGTAGCGTTTCAGTTCGCCGATGACGTTGGCAACCGAACGGCGGCGCAGGTATTTTCCCTTGCCTTTGGCGATTTCGTGCGAGACGCCGTGAATGCAATACGAGCAGCGGTAGGGGCATCCCCTTGAGGTCATTATCACGTACCAGTTATCCAGCGGCGAGACGCCGGGATGCAGGCCGGGAACCATGGAATCCCGATTGATATGCCAGATGGTGGATGCGTCGAAATTGGGATACGGCAGGTCGTCCAGTTCCTGAATCAGGGGCCGGATATCGTTTTTGTGGACGGTTCCGTTCTTTTTGACCCAGAGGTTTTGAATGGAGGCGATATCCCGGTTTTGCTGGAGAGCCTCGGTCAGTTCCAGGGCGGCGAATTCGCCTTCGCCGATGCAAACCGCGTCGGCATGTTCGATCGCCCATTCGGGATTGACGGTGGGATCGATTCCCCCCCAGACGATCGGCGCGGAGGTCACTTCGCGGACTTTCTGCGTCAGGAAGACGGCCAGATCGGACGAGAACGACATAAACGAAAAACCCACCCAAAGGGGATCTTTTTCGCGGATAAAATTCTGCAGAAGTTCGGTTTCGCGGGTGCTGGCGTAGAAATTGACGAGATGGTCGCCGGGGTCCTTTTTTTGTTGGGGGGTGTCGTACATGGAGAGGCAGTGTTTAAAGAGAACCTGATAGGCCTCATGCCCGGCACGCCGCAGAACCGCTGTGATATACCGGGGGCCGAGGCAGAATTCATCGTATATACTGACAATAACAACTCTCGACATGATCCACTTCCACGAACGAACGGGGGGCCTATGACAAGGCGTCCGAGTTTACGGATTTCCTTTTGAATCCTGTCTCTATCATAATGAGAAACCCAGAAAAACATACCGGGCGGATTCAACGGCCAGGGAGGTTTGCATCGGTTCGTGCCCGTGTTGTTAATGTAAATTGCATCTGGGTTGGAGCGGAGGTTCATCGATGGAGGACTGAAATCGAAATTATTGCGGAATCGGGACGCTGTTCACTTGGATCGTTCCATCGGGGAGGCGTTGTATGACGGAGTCTTCGGATACGCTGTTGAGGTAGGGGAAATCGACGTTGTAATGAAGCCCGCGGCTTTCCCGGCGTTGCAGGGTGCAAAGAAGGATCAATTCGGCCGTCTGCGCCAGATTGCGCAGTTCGAGAAACTTGGAATTGATATGTCCCGCTTCGTGAAACGAATCGATCTCTTCTTTCAACACATCGAGACGTTTCTTCGCTTGGGCAAGGCGGGCGTTCGCGCGAACGATGCCCACGTAATCCCACATGAGACCGCGTAAACTCTGGCGCAGGTTAACGAGGCGAACCGCTTCCGGTTCGGTGAGGGTTTTCCGATCCCAGGCGCGTTCGAGACGGGCAGGCGGTTCGGTTTGCGGAAAACCCCGTTCGTTCGCTTCCTTGACGGATATTTTGCTGAAGACAAGAGCCTCGAGAATGGAGTTGCTGGCCAGCCGGGTGGCGCCGTGAACGCCGGTGCAGGCGGTTTCGCCGACGGCAAACAGTCCCGGAATGGTCGTGGCGCCTTCCAGTCCGGTAATGA
>CAZFOX010000696.1:0-2888 GCA_964520565.1 uncultured bacterium
CCCCCCGCTTCCTCAATCCATTGGAAAAGTATCCGGTCGTCAAGAAAAAGAGGTCCTCCTAGCACTGCAACAGGAATTCCCTGATCGATCGACGCATACACCGGTGGCTTGAACTCAGGAATTCCATTGTTGGAAAACTCTGCTAACGCGACAGAATACACCGAACCGGGAACTGTTAAACGCGCTCGGCGTAACCGGTTCCGAGCCGCATCGAATGAACGCATGGTTTCAGCCAACATCGTAAGAGAAGGTTTTGAACCGCCCAGGCGAGAGAAAAAGCGGCCCAGACGTCTCAGTTCTTCCTCATAATAATTCCGCGAAGCTTCCGTTTGCCAGGTTGAAGGAACGTTCAACAAAAAGATCGGCCGATTCGTATCCCTCACGATCCACTCGGCCATACGCCGCATCTGATCGCACAGGGTTGTCACGACAATGGCTGCAGTCTCCTCGTTCGAAGCCATTGCATGGAAAGCCTGTGCGTATGGGCAGATTCCCGCCGATAAGCCAGAAAGAAACCTCTCTGCCTCGTGGATCGTTCCCATCCGGCAGGGCTGCAGACCATGGGCGTAAATCCACTCCGGTGGAACGAATGAACAACTATACAGGACTTTTTTGGAAACCAATGGTTACTTCCTTAATACCCGTCAGTCCGCCTTCCTGCCGATGAAGATACCTTGTTCGATCTTCCCGGCATGAGCCAATTCCTGCATGAACGCCATTTCATTACCCAACATCTGCATCAAAGGCATATCGAATCCAATGATCTGTAGTGCATCATAAGTCAGTTGTTTGTTTAACATATCCAGGTAAAGATCGACATAAGGAGAAAAACGTCCCGTGTACTCGGCATGTACAATCTGGCAGCTATTTCGAGTCAGTAATACCGAATAGCCTTTTAAATCTTGAATGGAGGGAAATTTCATAAAAGTGAGAAACCGGGCCGCTTCTTCTTCTGTCAGGCCGGTTGGGCCTTCGATCCAATCGGTAAACGCGATAACACCGCCCGGTTTCACAATACGCGCCGCCTCTGCAATGAGTGTGGTTTTATCGACCACATAACACCACGCATCTTCTCCCCAGACAAAATCGGCGCTTCCATCGGGCAAGCCACTCTGGCAAACATCGGCAAGAACGAACTCAATTCGATCGGCCGTTCCATCCTGTATACAACGTTGTTTTCCCCGTTCCACCATGGAGGGAGTTGCATCGACTCCCACCATGGACGAAACGTTCCGAAAACGGACAAGAAATCGCATCCCGGCGCCATTGCAACAGCAGAGATCGATACCATGCATCCCAGCGCCGATCGCCGCTTTTTCCGCCAGATCCATGGAAGACTGAAAACCCCCGACATGGATTTGTTCTCCCATGACCAGTTCCCACAGATCGCCTTCCGGTCCGCTATAGACGCTTTGTACGGATTTCAAAGTAATATTCGGATTCGTTTTCATAGTTGGTTTTCTTCCTCTTGGCAGAATGGATTAAAATTCCCACTTGACCCGTACACCCCACGACCCATTGGCCTCGTGATTCAATAATTGACCGAAATGCCCATATCCAAAATCAAGACACAAGTGCTCGTTCACAATGTACCCCAGGCAAACAGTCCACCAATCTTCTTCTTCACCCACCAAAGCGGAAACTGG
Organism: uncultured bacterium; assembly: GCA_964520565.1. Classification (GTDB taxonomy): domain Bacteria; phylum Hinthialibacterota; class Hinthialibacteria; order Hinthialibacterales; family Hinthialibacteraceae; genus CAZFOX01. The sequence goes on from CAZFOX010000696.1 coordinate 1,647, forward strand.
CGTATAATTATCCGGTTTCATGCGGTATTCTCCGCCAAAAAGAATGTGGTTTGTCAACAGTACCGCCACGCTTCCCTCGACAGTTAACTCGTAATCGTTCGTAAATCCGAGAAATCCAATATGTGCCGCCCTGCTTTCGCGCAGACCCAGGTTAAAAATCACGGGACGTGTGAAAATGGGTACTGTTTTGGATGCATACAGAGTGAAATCGACACCGTCGTCCTCTTCGATACCGATCCCTCGAAGAGTTCCCAATAAATCGCGATTTATATCATCGACTGTATCGTTGTATTTGTAATGAACGCCAAATGTCACGGCGGGAAGCCAGGGTTGTTCGAAATCGTTTTCATGAAACAAGGCCAACCGGACGTTAAAGTTGTGGAGTCCAACATAATCGTCTCCCATGCGCATGGGAGTCCATGTGGCGATAGCGTCCGGCAAATCACCCATATCGAACAAATCGAATCCATAACCCAGTTCCACTCGATCCCAAAGTGTTTCCGTAATTGTAAACGCACTCAGATCGCGGCCATGACCAAAATTGACATAAGTATAAGCCACACTGGGTAATCCCCAGATGGTATCCCCTTGGGCGGTGTTTACCAAATACGCACAATAAGTGGAAAAAATTCCGCCGTACCCTTCGATACCCTGTGCGGGAAGAGGCGGTGGCTCATCCTGAGACAGAACGGCACTCGGAAAAGTAACAAAAGTTATTAGTAGCATTAAAGGAATAATGAAATACATTTTTTTCATATACATTTCTCCATATAAATAAGCAGTTTTGCGAATAAGCAATTGTAACAATCGCCTTCTTCTACAGAACGCAGAAAGTCAATAATAAAATACAATCTCCTGGCAATCAGCCGATTGCCACGGATAGATAGATCCATGCGGATTAGTTACATCAAAAGGGAAGGGCCGCCATGACCCCAATGAAGGGGAAAGGCGGAGGATGAAGAACGAATAATAAAGAATTCAGCATGTGGATCGATCCGATCGAATCCATAAACACCCATTCATAATCGATCTAAAAAAGTATGGAATGCGATAGTATCCCACAGATGAATATAACGCACAAGGAATAAAAAACGTTTCAGTTAAATGGAATTTTTTCTCAATCCAGGACAACCTGTACTATGTAGATAAAACGGTGATCGAATCGCGCTTCAGGTCTCATCCGATCCTGATTGACTGCGCTCGACTTCATTGCATAAAAATTAGTAAATTTTGGTTATGTAT
>CAZFOX010000696.1:2898-3243 GCA_964520565.1 uncultured bacterium
AAACTGCCCGATGCGCTGGCGTGTGACATCGAGTTCGCGATCGTTCTGGATCATGACACCACCTCGACAATTCCTCGCTTCGAGTTGTCTCGCTTCACTTGCCAGTGGGCAACGAAGTCGTCAACCTGATCCCCGATCCTGGCGATATCTTCTTCCAACAGGCTGATTTGTTTTGCGACAGAAGTTCCCTGTTTCCAGACGCTCAGTCGATATTCAGCAAGCTGTTGCCAGGGCTTGAGTCCTTCCAAATACTGGTCAAATTTCGCAGAATCGCAGGAGGATTTATCGATTAGATCGAAAACAATACTAACCTGCCAATAGAGAAACTTGCGCATCATGTTGAAC
>CAZFOX010000697.1:0-3238 GCA_964520565.1 uncultured bacterium
CTATTCAACGATTTATTGCCACTTTTTCCGTTTGGTTTTTATGGAAGATGCGATATAAAGTGGCGTTACTACCTGGGAGTAGTCAGTTCTCGAAGCCGCGCATATAACAATGGATCGTCCTGAATGCCCCTGAATTCCAGGGGGAAATATTGATTCACGGCGCTATTCATATAACCCCATGAAGCTCGGCTGGCGATACTCGCCTCCAGGGCTCGAACGGCTTCCTCGCCGGTTTTGTCATCCTCGTTGCAGACAATGGGCTTTCCGAATTTCTTCAATGCCTGAATCCGTTCCGGAATCTCTTGAACGGGTGTTCCATTGAAATGAATCAGGATAAAATCTCCCGCATCCGCGACAATGTCCGCCATGCGGCCGTCTCCCAGCCCGCTGGATGAAACCAAAATTTGGGGCGCGGTTTGTTTGGCCAGACGGATTAATTCCGCTTCTCCCTCCGGCGATTTCAGGATGGAATGATCGAATCCATCGTGGTTGAATTCATTGGCGATCTCCAACAGGACGTTCCGGAAACCATGTCGTTCAATCCATCGCAGGATGTTTACAACACCTTGCTGGACAGCTGTTTCATCGCGCAGGATTTGATCCTGCCGTTGATAGAAACAACCCAGAATTACGGCGCAACCATTTTGGTCGCACGCATAGATGACTCGCCTGATTCGATTCATATAGTCCGGCCGTAAGTTCCCATCCGGTTCAAAAGCGGAGTTTATCGCTCCTTCATAACCCGGCATACCGCCTTGCAGGTTCAAGGTGAAGGCTCGTACGCCTTGAGCGGCGTATTCCGGAATCTTTTCAATAAAACGATTTGTGTTTCCCTCTGAATCGAAATCCGGTCTAACGCGATCCTCGAAGGTGGTGTTAACCATGCGAACGTTCATCAATAAACCTTCGGCTCTTGTTCCAGGATAGGTAACTTTTTCATTCAGAAACCATTGGTCTTTTTGAATGGTCACTGTTGTTTTTGAGGAAGGAGAATCGATGGCATTCATAATCAATCGTAAAGCCTGGTTGTTTTTGGATTCTGAATTTCCGGGGCTATCGTCGTGATCGTCAATATGGGAATCGTTCCAGGATACGATTAAATCCAGGCTAGGTATGATCCACACCGCCCGGATACCGCCATGCCCGCTGGCGGCAAAAGTGTCTACAGGTGCGTCTACCCAGAGACGATTGCCTTGCCGGTCGGTTCCGTTCAACCACCAATTGAAACTATAAAATCCTGGGCCAATGGGAGTGATATTCTTTCCGCCGCCGATAGAGCGTTGGCCGGGAATCATATCCGCTTCTTTACCGCTAACACCGGGTATACCGGCAGGAACTATGCTATTAAGCATCCAATCAATATATTTCTCCTGAAGCAGCTGTTGATTGTTCCAGCGCCCTTTTCGCAGAATGAAATAACCGAAACGGGCGAAATCGCGCACCGAGAGTGCCAATCGGCCGGGGCGGTCATCAGGACCGAAAGCCTCGAAGGTATAAGAATCTTCAAATTGCAGGGGTCCGGCCAGATATTTCTTTAACACTGCATCGCCGTGCATCTGAAAAACCTTATTCATTAATGTATCGTAATACAGTGCCAGGGCATGATCGTTATAAGCCCATGCGGTTCCGGGTGTTTCCGCCCACCCATAACAGGCGGTCTGTGAGGCGAGATGCCGCCAGGTCAGCCCGGCATCTTTGCCTTGGTTGATCTCTTTGATCCGGGGTTCGAAGCGTGCGACCGGTTCGTCCGGGTTAGTGATCAGACCTTCCTGAATGGCGAAACAAAGCAAGGTGCTTAATACCGGTTTGCATGCAGAGGCCACATCCTGGCTCTGCGAGATATCGCCCCACTGATACACCATGGATCCATGCCGGATTACGCATCCACGGCCACCCACAAAATCGCGTAAGGCATCCAATTTTTCAAGTTTCATTCCCACCGATTCCGGTTCGCGTTTTTCCCACGATGGATTGGGGAAAAAAAACGTATCGTCAGAACAAACTTTTGTATCATTACTCAGGGAAATATTTAGAAGGAAAAAGAGGAATGCTTTTGCCATCCAGGTTTCCCTATACCATTGCTTTGGCATGATCCATTCTCCATTGTTTAATTGTTCGAAGAAATTTTCTTGTTGATAATCAAGGGTATTTCGTCTTTATGCTTTAGAGCTGTTTTCGAGTTGAGTTATTTTGACCGAAGTCCCGCAAGTCCATTTGGTGGCAACAGTTCTGAGATATAAAACAGGGGTTGATAGAGTATTCCCGCTTTCTCGAAGGCTTCCCGGCCTCCCTGTTCGCGATCGACCAGGCAAATAACTTTCAATATTTTTGCATTCATTTCTTTTACCACGTCGATGGCCTTGAAGACTGAGCCACCGGTTGTGATCACGTCTTCGACGATAATCACTTTCTTGCCATCGATGGACGGACCTTCCACCTGTTGCCGCGCACCGTGTGCCTTGGCTTCTTTGCGAACGATAAAAAGGGGAATCGGATTCCCCGCCAGAAAACTGAGGGCGGCGATGGCGCCGACAATCGGATCGGCGCCCAGAGTGGGGCCGCCGACCGCTTCCGCTCCGCATTGTTGAGCCTCGTCCAGGATCAGCCGGGCGATATAAAAAACGCCTTCCGGGTCACCCGCCGTCAGTTTTCCGTTGATATAGTAATTCGAGGTTTGGCCGGAGGTTAAAATAAACGGTTGTCCCGGTGGCGCCAGTTTGATAGATTTTTCGCGGATGATATCCGCCAGGCGGGAACGGATGTCTTTGGAGGGGATATCCCAATACAGTTTCATTCTATCCAGGAGAGGTGCTGTCATAGTCGTTTTCCATTTCATTCGTTTAATAACGAGAAGGTCTCTTTAATTTCCTTCGCTGGATTATCGCCTTTTTCTCAGTCCAACGTACCATAAATAATCGTGGAATGGGGAAGCGGGTGTATTGCACCGGGGACAATTTCCCCAAAGCGGGTTGCCGTTAAACCGATTGGTAGAAGTTGGGTGTTCATGAGTGCTTTCTCGAACTTAATCCCTCTCTTAATTCAAACTGAATTATTATCAATGTTTCTGGATGAATTGATAGAATCATACGATAAATATTTAATCAGGAAGATGGCGGACGTTCGGGTGTCTCGTTAGGCAGTAAACGGATTTCCAGGGGCCGATGTGTATCCAAGTGCACATCGCGTTGCGGGTAGGCAATAACGATTCCGGCTTCTTCGAAAAGATTGTAAATCCGGT
>CAZFOX010000698.1:0-3232 GCA_964520565.1 uncultured bacterium
CCACTCGCAAGGTGGCCTTCAAGCCCAGGGTGATTTTTGCGTAATCGCGTTCCACCACGCCGATCACGGTTTTCACCGAGCGGATATCGGCGAGTTGAAGAATGGGGGTGGAAGGAGAGACCATCGCGCCTTCATCAAAAAAACGTTTTCCCACATAGCCGGAGATCGGCGCGGTGATTTTAGTATACGACAGGCGCGCTTCGGCGGCGCGGAGCGCAGCGTCCTGTTGCTGGATATTGGCTTCGGCAAACCGCTTGCGCGCCAGCAGGGCCGACACCGCCGACTCGGCGGCGTCCAGTTCGGAATCGGCCGCTACTTTCTTTTGCCGAAGAGTTTTAACGCGCTCGAGTTCCCGTTGGGCGGTGGCGAGATTGGTTTCGCATTCTTCCAGGGAAGCGCGGGCCACGGCCAGTTTGGCTTTGCCCTCCTCGACGGCATGCAGGGCTTCTTCATCGTCGATGATTGCCAGGAGCTGGCCTTCCCGGGCTTCATCGCCCAAATCCACCAGAACCGATTCCAAGCGTCCCGATATTTTGGGAGAGATGAGTACTTCCGCCTGTCCTGCGAGGGTTCCCGTAAATTCGGACAAATCCTCAATATCGCCCAATTTCGCTTTCTCGCAGACGACCGCAATCGGCGCTTTCCCCCGAACCATCGCTTTGGATTGGGGATTGGCGGTAACGTAGATTTTCCACGAAACTCCTCCCACGAGACTCAATACAATCAGAAAAAACAGGAATTTCCTCATGAATCACCCAGCTGTTAAGATATATAAAAAGGATCGATCCACTCAACACAATATAAAATAAGCCATCCGGCGGTAAAAAGCCAGTCAGCCATACAGTCGTTCCTCAATTGTAATTTGTTCCTCACGACCTCCAATAAGCACATATCCTTAGAACGATTCTCCTAATTCTGTTTCTATTTGCATTTCGAAAAAGGCAGAGTGGATAAGCAGATAGGGACGTCCGCTCTTCATTGGGTGAATAGAAATCAGCATTCTTCGATCATGGCGATTACCTCGTCGAGTTGGCGAACGTTTTCAAAACGGATCGGCAAAGTATCCACGCATCCCGGCCAACGAACCCAAAGCCGCGAGGGAAACAGCTCCTTTTTGGATAAATTCACGACGGTTATGTATCATGCCGGTATCGTCCTTTCACACATTTCCAACCTTCTGGCCTATACAGTATCATCCCTGAATTCAATTGAATATTGTGGAAAATACGTATTTTCGAATCTATATTGTGATACAATCCACCGATCATCTGCTGAAGGGCAATAAGAGAAGAGAGAATCGCCGGGGATTGAACGAAATGTTCCGTTGACTTTCAATGAGCGAACGACCGAATCGAAAGATCGAGATGAAGCATGAATAGTAACCTGCCTCCCCGTCACGATATCCCATCGTACTGGCGTCCCCATCGCGACGATGCCGTGTTTTTGCATCTGGGCGAGAATCCCTTTCCGCCCACCGAGCGGGTCTGCCGGGCTATTGCCGAAGCGGGACAATGCGCCAACCGGTACCCCGATACCAATTTCCGGGCGTTGCGGGAAAAAATCGCGGAATACGCCATGCACGGCGTCTCCCCGGATAACATCCTTTGTGGAAACGGATCCGACGAGCTCATCGACCTGGCGGTGGTTTCATTTTCACGCCCGGATCGCCCGGTCGCGGTGTTTTCGCCGACGTTCTTTGTGTATGGATTCGCCGCGCAACGTCATTCCATTCCGGTTGTTTCCATCCCCCGCGCGGAGGATTACACACTGCCGGAATACGATTCTCTGCCAAGCGATATTGTGCAAGGAGATTATTCAGTCACGTTCATCGCCAATCCCAACAATCCCACCGGGACGCAAACGCCGAGGGAGAGGCTGGAGGAATACCTCCACCGCTGGCCGGGGACGATCGTCGTGGACGAATGCTATTACGAGTTTTCCGGCGAGACCGTAATCGATCTCATTCACGAGCGGGACAACCTGATCGTGTTCCGCAGCCTGTCCAAGAGTTTTGGCCTTTCCGGATTGCGGCTGGGCTACGCGGTGGCGGCGCGAAACGTCATTGACACTATGGAACGCCATTCGATGACTTTCCCGGTGAACGTATGCGCTCAGGCGGCGGGAATCGCTGCACTGGAGGATGTGGAAGAATACCAAAGACGGATTCGGGAATTAATCCAACGCCGGGACAGGCTAAAACAAACCTTGGAGGGACTCGGGCTGGAAACAATTCCTTCGCGAGCCAATTTCATTTTGACCCTCTGGCCCCAGACGTGGATGAGCCGCCAACCTGCCCGCCTTCTCGCCGAGCAAGGCATCCTGGTTTCCGATCAAACAGCCGCTATGAATCTCGGCCGTCCCGCCCTGCGCATTGCGGTCAGCACAGAGATGGAAAACGAGCGCTTGCTGCAAACCGTTCGGTCTCTGACCGTTCAAAACGGGATATGTTGAAAACGGAACGGGGAGAAGGCTCGGTGTCCTTCTCCCCGCGGAAAAAACCGGTTGTCCAATTCGATTTCTCAATAGATCGACCAGTCAGGAACTGCAACTGGTTCGGTGACAAAAGCATAATCAAAGTACGATTCCTCCAGGGTTCCGAACTTATCTAAACCAACAATAGGCAAAACTTTGGGGTATTCAAAAAAATCGTTGGCGTTATAAATATAGACCTTGTTACGGGTGCTATCGTTAGGATTCTTGTCGGCGCAAACAAAATGATTAGGATCGCCGGGGATGAACAGAACGTTGAACACCTGTTGAATTCCATCGTCTGAAAAATTCCAGGTGTCGTGAATCTGCCCGTCGAAATCCACCAGATCGACGCGTCTCTGATCGTTGGTCAGGCAAACCAAAAATTTCGCACCCGCGAGGTAATCCAACGAGTTATAGTTCACTTCCGTGGGAATCTTCCCGACCGGCTCGCCGCCGTTTTCGTTATAAATGTTGATGCATCGTTCGGCGTCGTTCGCTATGAGTATGCGGCCATCCGGAAGAACCAGCGCCGTTCCGTCGCCGTCGAGAGTCTTGGATACTTCGAACAGAGTGGGTTCCAGCATTTTGTTCCCCTGAAACCGAACCCGGAAGTGATAGGTGGGATGCGAGGTGAACGCATTGCTCATGACAAAGACTTCGTTGGGAGCGAAACTTTTCGCCCAGGTGATCTTGGTGATCGACGGCGGCATCAGGAAGAATTCCTGAGTGCCGTCGGGCCGGATACGAAGGATTTCGGCCA
>CAZFOX010000699.1:0-3219 GCA_964520565.1 uncultured bacterium
CAAGATATCCTTAACGGCAGAAAGACAGACCCGACGTTCTACCCAGTGATCTACGGCACCGAAGAAAACGATTCATGGACCGATCCGAAGGTGTGGAAGAAAGCAAACCCGTCGCTCGGGATTACTGTGGGCATCGACAAAGTGAAGGCGGCATGTGAAAGCGCACAGCAGAATCCCGCCGAAGAGAACGCGTTTCGTCAGCTTCGCTTGAACCAGTGGGTCAAACAAGCCATCCGCTGGATGCCTATGGACGTGTGGGATAAATGTGCATTCCCAGTCGATCCGAAATCGCTCGAAAGGCGCGTTTGCTATGGTGGGCTCGATCTTTCGTCTAGTACGGATATCACTGCGTTTGTGCTCGTGTTCCCGCCGCTGGATGAAACGGACAAATATGCGATCCTGCCGTTCTTCTGGATTCCCGAGGAGAACATCGACCTGCGCGTTCGGCGCGATCACGTGAATTATGATCTCTGGGAGAAACAGGGTTGCCTGCTGACCACCGAAGGCAACGTCGTGCATTACGGTTTTATCGAAACGTTCATAGAACAGCTTGGTTCGAAATATAACATCCGCGAGATTGCGTTTGACCGCTGGGGCGCCGTTCAGATGGTGCAGAACCTCGAGGGGATGGGGTTCACGGTCGTTCCATTCGGTCAGGGGTTTAAGGACATGTCCCCGCCGACAAAAGAGTTGATGAAGCTGACGCTGGAACAGAGGATCGCACACGCGGGTCAGCCGGTGCTGCGCTGGATGATGGACAACATCTACATTCGCACAGACCCTGCGGGGAACATCAAGCCGGACAAAGAAAAAAGCACCGAGAAGATTGACGGTGCGGTGGCTACGATCATGGCGTTGGATCGGGCGCTGCGCAACTGCGGCGGAGAAAGTGAGAGTGTTTACGATGGAAGAGGCCTGCTTGTCCTGGATTAAATGAAATAATGCTCTACATATCGCGCTCTTATTTCAATAAACGTTGCGAAAATGAAATAAGAGTGCTAAAGTATAGTTGTTATTTCATTTTCAAAGGAGAATCCCGATGAACGCGCGAGCAGGAACCTACCGGAACAATCTGTCCGGGGAGATGGCGTATCAGTCTTTCATTCCCACGCCGCTTCCGCCGAATCCGCCCATTGAAATGGATCGCGAGTTAACCGCAGTGCTGGTCGGCGCGCATCGCCAGCTTACATTATTGGAGCATCTGGCGAAGCGCATACCGAATGTGGATCTGTTTGTTTCGATGTATGTTCGAAAAGAAGCTCTGATGTCGTCGCAGATAGAAGGAACACAGGCAACGTTGGAAGACGTTTTTGACCCGACGATCGACGAAAACGCGAATCGCGATGTCGTCGACGTCATTAACTACATTAAAGCGACGGAATTCGCATTGCGACGAATGGAAGAACTACCGTTATGCAACCGTCTGCTAAGGGAAACGCATGCTGTTCTCATGCAGGGCATACGAGGGCAGGAGAAAAACCCGGGCGAATTCCGCGAATCGCAGAATTGGATCGGCGCGGCGGGAAGCACGATTAAAACGGCCAGATATATTCCCCCAATGGTTGCTGATATGCAGATCGCGTTGTCGGATCTGGAAAAGTATTGGAATTCCAACGATGAGCTGGATGTGCTGATCCAGACGGCGCTGATTCATTATCAGTTTGAGACGATCCATCCATTTCTGGACGGAAACGGGAGAATCGGGCGCCTGCTGATCACGCTATTCCTCATGGAGCAGAAGGAGCTGTCGACGCCGGCACTGTACATCTCCTACATCCTGAAAAAGAACCGTATTGAATACAACGACCGCATGAGTGAAGTACGGAGAACCGGTAACTACGAACAATGGGTCCGGTTTTTTCTGGAAGCGGTTCGCGATTCCGCTGCGGATGCGGTTGAGACGATCGATTTGCTGACGGAGTTGAACCAGAGAAACGAAAAAAAGATAGAAACGCTGGGCCGATCTTCGAAGATGGCGATGACCTTATTGCATTATTTGGAAGCAAATCCGATCATCGAAGTGAGGAAGACCGCTGCGGCGTTGGGCGTAACCTTCAATACGGTTTCGAAGGCGATTGAGAATTTGACCCAGCTTGGTATCCTGAAGCAAAACAGCCAAGCGGAACGAAACCGGACGTTCTCATATGAACAATATCTCGATATCCTTCGCAGAGGCACATAACACACAATTCATGCATCGAGAGCACCGCAACTGCGGTGCTTTTTCTATGTGTAAACAAGGAGAACGCATGGGACTTCTGAATTCTATCTTCCACTCCCGCGATAAACCGAGAGATTCTTTGAACGGCAGCCGCTATAGCTTCTTCTTCGGCGGTACGTCCAGCGGAAAGCCTGTAAACGAAACGACCGCCATCCAGAAGACGGCGGTGAACTCCTGCGTGAGGATCCTGTCCGAAACCGTAGCTGGGCTGCCGTTGAATGTCTACCGGTATAACGACAGCGGCGGCAAAGAGAAGGCGTTCAAGCACCCGCTCTACAGGCTGTTGCACGACGAACCCAACCCCGAGATGACGAGCTTCGCGTTTCGGGAGACGCTCATGAGCCACTTGCTCTTGTGGGGTAACGCCTATGCGCAAATCATCCGAAATGCCAGAGGAGAGGTAATCGCGCTCTATCCGCTCATGCCGAACAAAATGACAGTCGACCGTGATCAAAACGGCCGGCTTTTTTATTTGTACCAGCGCGGATCGGAGGATCCAACCTCACTCGGGAAATCGACACAGGCAACGCTTTCTCCCTCTGATGTGCTGCATATCCCCGGACTTGGTTTCGACGGCCTGATCGGCTATAGCCCGATCGCCATGGCGAAGAACGCCATCGGGTTGGCGATCGCGACGGAGGAGTACGGCGCGAAGTTCTTCGCGAACGGCGCGGCGCCGTCCGGCGTACTGGAACACCCCGGAACGATCAAAGACCCGCAGCGGGTCAAGGAAAATTGGAACTCGGCGTATCAGGGCAGCGCGAATTCGCACAAAATCGCGGTGCTCGAAGAGGGCATGAAGTATACGCCCATCGGGATCGCGCCGGAGCAGGCGCAGTTTCTTGAAACACGCAAGTTCCAAATCAACGAGATCGCGCGTATCTTCCGTGTGCCGCCGCACATGCTGGCGGACTTGGAGAAATCGTCGTTCAGCAACATCGAGCAGCAGTCGCTGGAGTTCGTGAAATACACCCTCGACCCCTGGGTTGTGCGCTGGG
>CAZFOX010000700.1:0-3216 GCA_964520565.1 uncultured bacterium
AAAAATGTAATACGCTATAGCCCATTTATTATTTGCCATAGAAAAAAATTCGAATCGCTTGGGGGATTTTCGTGCGGTCAATCCGCCAATGCTCCTCCTACCAAATCCTCCCCTCGTCTTTCCCAGGCCATTCCTTCCTCGACCCAGTCCACGACCTGCCGATGGTACCCGTCGTCCAGACCCAACGTTCGGCGCACTTCATCCAGGGCCTTCCGCTCCTCGCCGGTCAGTTCCCGGTTGGCGAGCAGAAGCAGTACGCATTGTTGATAGAGGTATTTTTTCTGTTCGAGAGCCGGGAAATTTTCGAGACGTTTTTTCACACCGTCAATCGATTCGAGGTCTTCCGCCAAGGCCTCGTCGATCTTGGCCGCGTGTAAATCCATCTTCAATCCGATCAACCGGATACGTATGGCCTCCAGCAAATCGATATTGCGATCCACCGAAGCCAGATCGCGCAGGATGGCGATGATGTGGTATTTTTGAGATTCGGATAGTTGTATCACGATCGGTTCCTTTCTCGAGTCATGGTTTCATTGGTTACCATCTTACCACAGACTGCTTTCGGGCAAACCAGGGAGAGGAAAAAGGATCACAATTATTCCATCCATTTTTATGCCGTGGGAGGAGGGGTTCGTTTTTTCCCGGTGAAAAACAGGCGAATCCGCGATTCCGAACCGGTGTGTTGACAATATTCATGCCCCGCCGGGCCGCGAATCAATCGCCCGTTCTGGAGACGGACCACTTGTTGGAGCACGTCTTCTCCCATCACGTAAACCACCACGTAATGATAAACGCTGCCCATCTCCCCAAACCGGCGATGCAGCCGGCTGCCTCCTCCCCCCGAAACGGTATAATTCACGCCCTGATATTCGGCGGTCGAATAGGCGTGAATATGAGAAAAAAAAGCATGTGTGAGCTGATATTTCGAGAGCAGATCGCAAAACCGTTCCGCATTGCCCGAAAAGGAGTAATACGCCCACTTCTCAATGGTATGCGGTGGCATATGCGCGAAAAGAAAAGTGTGCCGGTTTCCCGCGCTCTGCAAGCGTGCTTCCAGCCACTCCAGTTGTTCCTGGGTAACAGCGCCGCTGGCGTTATCCAATACTATAAACCGTGCATTGCCATAATCGAACCAGTAATCTCGTGCCCGGAAAATACGCAAATATTCCCGCCGGTTCGAGCCGAGATCGTGGTTTCCAATGGCCGGGAAAAAAGGAACGGCGGCGTTCTGATCGGCGACCGGCAGAAAATCCTCCAGCCATTCATGTACCCATCCATCGCGAACCAGATCGCCGGTCAGAAAAGAAAAGCGTATCGGTTCTTCCCGGAGGGCTTTCCATAAGCGGGAAAAAATCGCGTAATTGTCCCGCACGTCTCCCCAGACGGCAAAAGAAAAATCGCCGGGAGAATCGCCGTTTTTCCCGATCAATTTTTCGACTTGCCGGGCAACATCGTATTTTTGCGCGTAAGGATCAAGCAGCGCCAGCCGCGCTTCGCCGGGATCGGCGTAGGGAGAAGGAAGACCCAGACAGCGCCGGTACATCTGATGAATGCTTCGCCCGGCACAGCGCAGCGATCTACCGAAACGCAGAAAATTCATTGGAACGTTCGCTCAAGGTTGCCCGGCTGGAACATCCGTGGATGTTTCACTGGGAGCGGTAACGGCTTTCCCCATCGGTTGAATATCGGCGGGAGCCACGGGACGCATCGCCGGATTTACCGGCTGTTGCACGGCAGGCGTTAATGCAGAATCTTGCGTTGAAACCATTGTGGGAACCCGTGTGGGTTCGGCGGTCACAGGTGTTGGAACTACGGGTGTGACGATTGGAGTCTGGGTGGGCAGAAAAATAATGATCCCCATCACCAGAAGAACAATGATTGCTAACGCGATCGTAAGCACAGTCTGTAATTGCATGAACGATTCTCCAAGTAACGAATTCTGAATGGATCGATCGGCGATTCGATAGGAAAGAAGGCATCCGGAATACGCAAATTCCCTTGCAATTCTATCATCTCCTGCCGAAGATGAGAAGCGATTCGAAACAACCGGGTTTCTTTCCCTCTTCTCCGGGCAGAATCCGACGAGATGAATTGACCCAGGCATATCACCAATCGTTATAAAAAAGAGAGGACTGCTTGGGCAACCTAAGACAGAATGGATATACTCTTATCTGAAACCTGAATATAATCGTTTACTTGGCCACGTGAATGAATGAATCGTTCCATCGTCGAACATCGCAGGCAGAATGATAATCGGCTGCCTGGAAGAATGCGATAGGATACTATGTTCCCAATACGGAAAAGAATTCTACTGTGCGGTTTTCTTGTAGCCACGAACGCGGGATGCGCCAATATTTGTATTCCGGGCGGCGGTCTCTTGCCTCTGCTCTTGTTTGTGGAAGAAAAAACACCTCCCTCCACTCTTTCCGCTCAGGAAAAGCCGTCTTTTTTGTTTCCTCAGGACGAGGAATTTTTCCTTCAACCCGAGTCGCCTATCACTCTTCCCCTTTATGGATTCGAGAATGCGAGGACAGAGCGGATTGTTGCTAAGGCAGACTTTCGATCCGGCAACGGCATAAACCCGCCCGTTCGAATCCCAGTTCCTGCGCCGCCCGGCGCGATACGTCGATAATACGCCCGGTTATAAACGGCCCACGATCGTTGATCCGAACGACCGCGCTGGCATGATTGTCCAGATTGGTCACCCGGACTTTCGTGTTGAATGGAAGCGTCCGGTGGGCCGCCGTCATGGCGTTCATATCGAACCGCTCTCCGCTCGCCGTTTGTTGCCCATGATATTCCGGGCCGTACCAGCAGGCCATGCCGGTTTCCGTATATTTCCGGGTCAGTGGTGCCTGGTCGCGTACCGTGCGCGAGCGGGTTGCTCGCGATCCCCCGCAACCCACCGCAGAGAGGATCAGGACAGACAAAAGGAACAGAGAAAGGCAACGCTTCTGAAATAGATTGTTTGCTGCATTCATGGGAATCCCTCAACCAATAAGATCGGATAAATGAAAACATAATAAGCGTAGGCGGTATTGATTTTTTTGTCAAATTAAAAATAAGGGAGTGACGATCTCCCCCAGCCGATCTTTACCCACAAGGAATAGAATATATATAGAGTGTATGAAGAAACACGAAATCGGCTGAGGGCATAAATACGTGCGGTACTTTACACGCGCCGTCTTCGAAAAAGCCGATCTTTTCAGGATTTTT
>CAZFOX010000701.1:0-3215 GCA_964520565.1 uncultured bacterium
TACTGCATTTTGTAAATCCTTTAAAATCAGACACTAATACTGGGACACTAGTGGATTCGACTAATAACAGAAAACTCATCGATTGGCATATTTACCGATGAAGGTGGGCGTTTTTTGGGTGGTTTCGCGATGAGTAATGAAAATCAACTAAAAACGGCAGCGGGCCTGTCGGAACTTTGGGATGGGAAGCCAGTTACTCGGGTAAGAAGTGGCGACGGCGCATCATTGCTTTGTGGGCGCCGGTTATCCGTGCATTTGATGGTGCAACCGGCCGTGTCGCAGTTACTACTGTCGAATAATGGTCTTTGCGATCAAGGAATCATATCTCGATTTTTGACAGTCTTTCCCGATTCAACATGCGGACATCGTTTTTATAAAAGTCTTAATCCACAAAACGATTCTCGATTTCGCGCTTATGCCAATCGAATGCGGGAGATATTGAAAATCCCCATGTCCATTGAAGAAGACGGTGAATTGATTCCCAGGATTATCAAAATGACGCCAGAGGCAAAAAATCTTTGGATTTCATTTCATGACAAAGTTGAAACTGAACTTGGCAAGAATGGAGTACTTACTCCTATCCGTGCAATGGCGAACAAAGCCCCGGAACATGCAGCGCGCTTGGCTGGAATCCTCACCATTCTCAACGATCTCCATACCAACACAATCGATGCATCGGAAATGAAGCATGGAACAATACTGGCCGGTTATTTCCTCAATGAAGCCCTTCGGCTTTTTCAATCTGGAAGCGTCGATCAACGATTGGAAAAAGCCGAGCGTTTGCTCGAATGGCTTCACCGGAGGGATACCGATACTGTTACTCTCGTGGAGATTTATAGGTTTGGAATCAATTGCGTTCGGACTGCGAAGGTGGCTAGGGACATAATGGGGATTCTTCAAGATCATGGATGGGTAATTCCAATGCAAGAAGGTGCAGAGTTTGAGGGAACGCAACGAAAAGAAGCATGGAAGGTGGTTAAACAATGAATACCAAATTCGAATGGAATCCAGAAATCCATAATATCCAAAAAGAAACTCCTGCGAATTCTGCGAATTCTGCGAATCAAGCAGATTCAATTAAAGATATGCAATGCGAACATTGTGCGAATCCTTGCGAATCTGCTGATACGCAATCGACCAATCAACAACGATTCGCAGACATTCGCAACCGATTCGCAATCAATAACCACAATACAATCAACGAGGTTCGCAACATACGCAAGATTCGCAACCCAGATAACTGTGTTGAAAAAAATCTCCAATATGTCGGCGATGGAATGTTCAATTCCGGAGAACTAATACCACCTTCAGAAGCCGTAAGGGAAATTGCAAGAGTAATGAAAAGGCTTTCTTCAATCTGGACTAATAAGTTAAAACCAGATTTTGATTTACAGGATCAGGTTGATTTTACGGCGATGACAGGGACACGATCAGAATTTCAAAAGGTTATCCAGGAATGGGAAGATCGAGAGACAACACGGGCGATTGAATGGAAGAAGGGACAGATAAATGAATGATTTGACTGTCAAGCAACGGAAATTCATCAATGCTTATTTGATAAGTGGAAACGCCAGCAGAGCGGCGATTGAAGCGGGATATTCCCCAAAATGCGCTCGCGCAATAGGCCAGGAGAACCTTACAAAACCTAACATTTCGCAAGAAATCAATCGGCGCTTGAAACAGATTGAAGAGCAGTTCTCTATTAACAGGGATAAAGTGATCCGGGGATTATTAAAGGAAGCCCAGAACGAAGACGAAGGATCGACGCATAGCGCCCGCGTCCGTGCCTGGGAATGCTTGGGGAAAACATTGGGCCTATTCATGGACAAAAAAGAAATCAGCATTAAGGCACAGGTCAAGATTATTTACGGGATACTTGCACGAGTTGTTCCTGAAAAATTGCTAGAAATTAAAGAAGAAATCGAGCGAGAAATCGCTAAATACAAGAAACGAGACCGACACCTATTGATCTCGGTTATCCCATACCTTGATATTGAAAGCCCGTAGGACAACGGGGCCGTCTTTGTAAATGTCAACAGCGCAGATCGAAGCGGAAACTGCATTGAACTTCTCCCCAGACAATGGATGAAAATCCCATCAGCTGAACAAAGAGTTGGATATAACGGTTCGTTTTCATTATTATCTCCGTTGGAACTTTATTTAATCTTTCCAAAAATATCCCCATATTCTGATAGTTGCTCGATCATATCTCGGTCGTATCGGATTACAACGACTCGATAGCCGAGGTCAATAAGTTCGCTTCGAATTTGTCGATCCTTTTCGATTTGGTTTGGTTCGTCGTGGACGGAGCCGTCGCAAAAAACGCATACGTTTGGATCGTAAAAGAAATCGGGGTAACAGTTTGGGGCTTGAATATGTTTTTGGGCTTCATCGGGCAATCGGAGATGATTTTTGGCGAGAGCATCCAAGAAAAGGCGTTCCAAATCCGAACGGGAATCGGTCAATGAATGAAGCCATACCAATTGTTCTTCCCAAGTTCTGTTATTGGATCGTGGATAAGTTGCGCTTTGGGAGATATTCAACAAGTACGGTAATATTCTACGCCGGTCGAGTTGCATTGCTTCATACTGGTTGTTGAAACTCATCAGGCATTCGTAACATGCCGCTTTGCAATCGGGATTATTGTCCTGTCCATCGAGGGCGAAATGGCAACGGGACAAGGCTTCAGCGGCGATAGTTGCGAGCGCGTCGGGTTCTTCGACGAGACGGCGTAACACGCCGGCTCCCCCTTCAGCCGTTTCATAAAATAAGATCGAACGATGTTCGCCCTCTCCGATTCGCTTCGCCGCAATTTCGTTTTCTTCCAATTGAAAGGCCTGTTCGCATCCTCGATGGAGCGCGTATTGAAGCGATGGCATGATAAAAGGATCGTTTTGAGACGGAATGAATGGCAGGTGAATTAAAAGAATATTATGCGTTCCTTGTGCATAAAGGCATACTCTCTCCATCCTTCGAAATCGGGGTTGATTGTTTCTAGGAGTTAAGTCTTTGGGATTAATATCCCCGCTTTCCATATCGACTAAAAAACCTCTTTGCCGTTCCGCTCTGAAACCGTGATTGACGTGGAGTAGTGTTGACGCGGGCGAGTAGGTCAATTCAACAATCGGCGATGACTTAAAATACACATCTGCTTTTTGGATACGTGCCGTATTTAATTGATAGTAAGTATCTTAATGAAATATTGGATAAAGGTA
>CAZFOX010000702.1:0-3214 GCA_964520565.1 uncultured bacterium
GGTTTTTTTGGGGATGTACGGCGTTTCTGTCCGGTATTATATGCGGGGCGTCAAACCGTGGATATCGTTTCCAATAATCTGTATTTATACGGCGATTGGCCTGGCGGTTATAATGATAGTTTTGGGCGATATGAGTGCATTGGCGGCCATGAAGCCGCATCGGATTGGAGTGCTTATCCTCTCTTCACTGGTGGGGATCGCCTTCGCCCACGTCACGTATTATTATGCCATCGAACACCTGGGCGCCTCTATCAGTGCGGGATGCCAATTATGCCTTCCCTTTCTTACCACAATTGGATCGTATTTTATTTATGGAGAAACCTTCACACCCGGACAATGGATATTTGGCATGGGATTGCTCGGGGGAGCGGGTTTGTTGTTGATGGCACAGAAACACCTGGGGATAGCGTCCGGTTCGCCGGTTCCCGCCTGCGAAGTGCCGGAGATTGAGGAATTCAGTAGCGCAGGCGAGCCGGATGAACAAGAAGGCGATTGTTGATACAAACTATCTTGTACCTTTTTTTACACCACTTTGATTCACTTCTAAGGAATATCATTCAAATCCGATACGGGATGATTTCCTGGTGTTGCGTACCCAATCCTTCCACTCCCAATTCCATAACGTCGCCCGGCTTAAGATAAACCGGAGGCTGACGTCCCATGCCGACACCGGGCGGCGTTCCGGTACTGACGATATCGCCGGGTAGAAGAGTCATGAACCGGGTAATGTAATGGAGCAGAAACGGAACCCGGAAAATCATGTTGCATGTGTTACCGGTTTGCATCCGCTCGCCATTCACGTTCAGAAACATATCGAGATTATGAACGTCCGGGATTTCGTCGGGGGTGACCAGATACGGGCCGAGAGGCGCAAAGGTATCGTGGCTTTTGCCTTTCACCCATTGCCCGCAATGTTCCTTTTGAAATTCCCGTTCACTGACGTCGTTCATGAGACAGAACCCGGCGATGTATTCCATCGCGCCGGATTCTTCGACGTATTTGGCGCGTTTCCCGATCACGAACGCTAGTTCCACTTCCCAATCGGTTTTAATGGAATCTCGAGGAATTTCGACGGGATCGTTGGGACCGTTCAAGGCCGTTACCGCTTTGGAGAAGAGCAAGGGTTCGCGGGGAACTTCGCTGCCGGATTCGCGGGCGTGATCGGAGTAATTCAATCCGATACAAATAATCTTGCCCGGATTATGAATCGGAGGTCCCAGGCGCATCGAAGGGGGATAAAACGGAAGCGAAGCTTCGTGGAGTTTCAGCCAGGTCGATAGGGTATGAATTCCGTTTTCCTCCAAAAACCGGCCATCGAAATCTTCCGTAAAGGAAGAGACGTCCAGAATGTCGCCGTTGGAGTTGAGAACGCCGGGACGTTCGCGGCCCGGATCGCCAAAGCGAAGGAGTTTCATGAGGGTTTCCGTTCTGTGAGTTTTCATTCATATATACGTGATTTTTACTCTTCCAGAAAGGGCATTCTTTTAATATTCCCATAAAGAAAGAAACACTGAATTGAAATCTCTTATAATTTTTTGGCTGAATATGTATGTACGATTTAAATAAAAGGCCGTTGTTTCTTGGTTGTGTCCTGTTAAAATATTTGTAACTACAGGATGAATAGATATTTCCCTATGGGGATGAAAACATTGGCGAGCCCATCGATCTGTTTTCGTTCGAATATCGGTCTTTCATTTTTCTGTTCCGTAATACAGATTCTATTTATTTTTGGATTCTGCATTGCTCGCCCCCATCCCTCCAGCGCCTTATCGGTCGACGATTTACCTCAATGGCGTTTCTATTCGACATCGGATGGATTCCGCGAGGCATGGTCTAATTCCATAACTATCGGATCGTCCGGGGAAGCGATCGTGACGCATGGCAGCGTGGATTCCATGAGCGTTTACAATGGTTATTTCGTTCAACCGGTTCCATCCCTCAATATGAAATTTACGGCCAGGCAAAGTCCCAATGGACGAATCTGGTCAAATCGCTGGAATTCTGATTTGAACCGAAATTATGGAATGGCCTATTACGATCCAGAGGCAAAACAATGGATTTCCATTGAAATTCCCGAGGTTCAAGTATTCAACGAATCGTTGGAGACTCGTTTTCTTCCCGTAGCGGACGACCGTATACTCATTCTTCTTCCGGAGTGTCTTTATTTATTCCAATTGGATACGCATCAAATGACACGTCTCCAACAGGAAGAGAATAGTGGAATAGGACTTTTTTCTCAGATTATCTCATCCAGGAATGACGGCGCATGGATTGCCGGCGAGCGGGGAATTGCCAAAATTCTCCCGAGCCAGGGGAGATACGACCCGGATGCGAATTGGGTGGAATACAGTTTCGGGACGGATTCGGATTACGAATGGATTGAAAATCTCTTTGAGTATCCTTCCAATCGAATCTATGGTTCGGCCATGCAAAAAAGTACGGGAAAACGAGTACTTCTCGTTCTTGAAGGGGACGAATGGAAGGAGGCGTACCAATCGGAGGATGTTTCGGTTCTCATGGGATGGCCGGATATCGAAGGAGGACTTTGGATTATCACAGGAACGAAAAATGATTATGACCTGAAACGGATCATAGGAAACAGGGAATATTCAGTTAAAAAACAGAAAGTGTTATCGGGGTATCTGTTTAGCGTCGTGTTGGAATCCAATGGAGTATTTTGGATCGCCACCTCCATGGGTTTAGCGCGACACGCTCCCCCCTTATGGTCCAAACCGCTTTCGCTGATGGATCGTAACGAACTGTTTAACTCCATCACCACGGACAATCAAGGACGATTATATGCTGTCAATCAGGAGTCACTGGTTGAATATGATAGGGGAAATTGGAACATCTATCCTTTTCCCCCCGAGCGGATTCCTACGGGGTGTTTTGTTAGTCAGGGTGTCCTCCCCCTCCCGGATGGACGGATAGGTATTTGTACCTTACACCCGGATTTTCTGGTATTCGATCCCAAACAAAAACAATATCAAGTCATTCAACATCCAGCCCATCATGAAATCCGGGTAATTGCGAAACGGAAGGAGGGAGGTCTTTGGCTAATTACCCGTCATCCGGAACGAAGGGAATTATTTCTGGAGATCATACAGGGATCGGATTTTCAGACCGTGGCGGGACCCATATTTGGAGAAGAGGCCGGTGTTCCCCGGTTTATCCTGGAGTTGGATAACGACGATGTCTGGTTGGCAGGTTTAGG
>CAZFOX010000703.1:0-505 GCA_964520565.1 uncultured bacterium
AGCCAGATACTCATCGGTGATGCTGACCGCGAAGGTGCGTTTGTACCGTTCGAAATCGTAGATAGCGTAGACCGCATCGCGTTCGGCCTGAACGAGCGATTCGGCTACGATATGCTTCCCCGATCCCCGCAGGAGGGGAATCGTAATCGAAGCGTCTCCAAAAAGACTGTAGGAAGACGCCGTAAACGGATTTAACATTCGGGCTAGATCGAGTCCGATTCGGCCGGTCAATGTGATTCCGTTGAGAAACCGGCGGGAGATGCTGCCCAGTCCCGAATTGGCGATTCCGGTCGTCGACTGGCTCCGGCTCAGGTCGGTGCTGACGTTACTGTCAAAAGCGCCGGTGAACGTGTTGCGATACCGGTCTCGTTCCAGATCGAGGGAGAGGGCCGCTCGAAACACATTTTCCTTGCTGCTCTGGTATTGGCGGTTGTTCTGTGCCGCGATCTGGAGCGCATCGATCAAAGATAGTTGCAAGGGACCGCTGACCAAGGATATCGTGGCG
>CAZFOX010000703.1:515-3213 GCA_964520565.1 uncultured bacterium
AGACCATGCAGCAGCCTTCGGTCAGCGTCACCGGAATGGCCGGATCGGCTTCCAAGTAATTATCCTTGGGCCAGTGTTCGATCGGTTCCAAATCCTTGGTATTGAGAGAGGCCGGACTGGAATGGGGAAGATTTTGCCCGATCATCAACCGGCGTCGCAGCGTATCGGCGGGCGGTTCCACCGAAATCGGTTCCGCCTTGCCCAACGCTTCGATTTGCTTCTGTTCGATGATTTTGTAGGCGGTTTTATCGATGTTTTCCCGGTGTTTCCCGGCCGTGGAACAACCTGTCAATAAAAGAAATCCCCCTAAGACGATACCGATTCGATAAAATGATCTTGACACGATAGGGACTCTCCCAACACTCTGAAATCTAGCCAAAGATATTTGAAATTCGGGTATCTGCAAATTCTTTTAAGGCCCTAAAAGTAATCTGAGAGAAAAACTCGCAGAAACGTCTTGAAAGAATCTATTCGGTTTTTCTTTTGTCTTCCTGGATCCGATAAAAGTTCGGATAAAATCCGATTTTTTTGATTGAACCGATTGAGTCAATTGAAGAAATGAATACTTTTTTATTAGAAAATCCATTTATTGGAAAATCAATGATTTTTATTCTCCCCCAAGTTGGGGGAGTTCAGAGGGGGTTGCTGGCGAATCCGATCAATCCCACCCTTAATCCCTCCCCAACTTGGGGAGGGAATCTCCTTCATACAGCTCAATACTCACTCTCAATTATACCCGATTCAATGCGGTCGGCAAAATAACACCCCCTACCAGCGTTACTTTACTGATAGTACGCCGCCTTGCGTTGAAAGGGAAGAAATCGAAGGGGCGGAGAGATACCCCACGCTGCTGGATCGCTCCGCCCCGCGAGATTCAGATAAAACCTGAAAACCGTTTTACTGCTGCTGGCGCTGGCGCATCCGTTCGCGCATGGCCTCGTTTTCTTTCTCAACTTCCGCGGCTTTTTCTTTCCAGGATTTATTCTGTTCTTCGGAAAGAATCGCAGCCGCTTTGGTCATGAAATCGGCTTTCGCTTCCTGGAATTCTTTCTGGGCCTTTTCACGGGCCGCTTCATCCTGTTGCTGCTGGCCGCCAAAACGGAAACCTCCGGGAACCATTTTTTTGCCCAGCTCAACTGCCAGAGGCTGTAGTTTTTTCTGCTGTTCCTCCTTCAGATCGATCTGTCGCAGGCCGCGTAACTCCGCATCCGGCATGAAGATACGTTTAGCCATCATTTCTTCGGCCACGCCCAGTTCCGCTTCGGATAAAACGTCTTTTAATGCTTCTTTCAGGCCATCCATCGTGGCTTTCTGCATTTTATTAAAGTATTCCATCCGTTGCTCGTCGGTCATACTCTGGAAATCGGCCGGTTGAGAACTTCTCATATCTTCCCGTACTTTTTGAGACACATCGTTATAGGCGGTTACCACTTTTTCCGATTTTTCCGCATTGAGCACCAGCACGTCGCAAATAATCATGGCGGTCTGGCCTCGAAACCTTCCCTGCTGTTGAGCCTGCACCGTACCGGCGGTCACAAGTATCAACACGGCAATCATGATTGCCATTCCCTGAAGATAACGTCTCATTTCCTGTTCTCCTCTCATCTGAATTTAAGTGAAATAACGATTGGATTCGTTGAGTTAGTCGAATCCCCTATTCAAAAAGTTTCATAATAATTCGTAATCAAAGGATTCTTTCTCGAGAAACGGTATTTTACTCCCAATAACAAGGCGGTGCTAGCGGCTTTTGTTTACCCCAGCCAGCCGAATAGCGAGGCCAGAAAAAGGGGAACCAGAATCCATCCCAGTAGAATGTGAATGCGCTGGTAATGACGTACCCATCGCGATTGGGATTTGGGCGTCCATTCGCGGGCAGTGCGCAGGTCGACGAGTGGCAGAAAGATATCGAGACTGTACCAGAAGGGATTGAATTGGAGTTTGGCATACGGATCGTGCGATTTCATCCGGCTGGATCGAAAAACCAGCAATCCGCCGAAAATAACGACCCATGCGGAGATTTCCAACACGCGTTCCGGGTGGCGGCCATGACCGGCAGCGATTCCCAGAAAGCCGTTTGTCCACCAATAAAGGGAATAACGGGGAAGGCGTTCGCGGCGTTCCCGTTCCTTGCTGGCGATGAAGATTTCGTCTGCCGCCTTGAGTAAACCCCGTTCCTGAAGATATCGCTCCAGGCGTCCATAGACTCCAGCGTTAAACGATGCCCGTTCGGCCAGGGCGAACAGGTTCCCAAATTCACTTTCCCGGTCTCCCGCATCGATCGACTGATAAGACAGATCGTCGAGCCGAAGCGTTCCGGCAAAGAAACTGTCTCGAAAAAATACATCCCGAACTCGGAGACGAGAAAAATCGGCGATCGCGTCGGGATTCTGGAACGACGTTTCCGATAGATCGAGCGCGCCGTGGATTTCCGATCCCCAGAACCGCACTGGACCCCGCCAGACTGTTTTTCGAAAAAACGCATCAGAATCCACTTTCAGGCCGGCCAGAATGACTGGGCGCTCCGGATGTTGAAAATGCGCTCCATTGGCCTGAAACTGGCCGAGGATTTCCGCCCCGGAAAAATCCACACCTCCCTCAAACCATGCCCGATTCAAGGACGCTGTATCCTGTATGAATATCTGAGTGAATAGAGCGCCATTCGATGAGTTCAGAAAACGGGCTTCGTCGGCTTGGAATT
>CAZFOX010000704.1:0-3204 GCA_964520565.1 uncultured bacterium
CCATTGATTACATATTCCTTGGGTATACCAATCTTTAATCCTCGAATATCGCCCGTCAATTCGCCTAGATAATCGGGAACGGGATGATCGAGAGAAGTCGAGTCATGCGGATCGAGTCCAGCCATGATCCCAAGTAGACCAGCCGCATCCCGAACGTCTTTGGTCATCGGCCCAATTTGATCGAGCGAAGAGGCAAAAGCCACCAATCCATAACGGGATACCCGTCCGTAGGTAGGTTTCATCCCGGTTATCGAACAGAATGCGGCAGGCTGCCGAATCGATCCACCGGTATCGGAACCGACGGATAGAATGGTTTCATCGGCAATCACCGAGGCTGCCGAACCACCGCTGGAACCACCTGGAACGCATTCCAAGTCCCACGGATTATGCGTCATTCCAAATGCCGAATTTTCCGTGGACGATCCCATGGCGAATTCATCCAGGTTTGTTTTTCCAATAGGAATTAAACCGGCGTCGAGCATTCTTTGAACGACAGTGGCGTTGTATGGAGGAACAAAGTTTTCCAGGATTTTCGACGAACAAGTACAAGGAACGTCTTTTAGGCAGAAATTATCTTTCAAAGCGATTGGAACTCCTGCCCAGGGATGCAATTGTTCACCTTTCGATCGCTTTTCATCGATTGATTTGGCCCAGGATTCAGCCCGGTCTCGAATGACACAGTGAAAAGCATGGACTTTCGGTTCAATGCGCTCGATTCGCTGCAATACGGAATCGATGAGTTCGGATGCCGTAAGAGAGCCATTTTGCATGGCTTCCGATGCTTCCCATGCAGTCATTTGGTAAGGTTGAGTCATAAATTAAAGCCCACTTTTATCTATATGTAGAGATATATGCGTATATTAACCACAACATGGAAGGTTCACCAGTCCTAGAGGCGTTCTATCCCTGCTTCAACCAGGAAAAATGAAACACTCCTCAGAACTCCTTGACTGTAACCAACCGAAAGATATAGTGATATCTGTTTCTAGGCGTGTAGCTCAATTGGTAGAGCAGCTGACTCCAAATCAGCAGGTCGGGGGTTCGAGTCCCTCCACGCCTGCCATCTTCGGCATTCTATATAACTCAATCGGTCTCCCATTGGATAAAAAGTCGATCAATCTCCCCAGGTTCCCCGAAATCACACAGATTGTTTTCCTATTCGCTACCAAGCCTGATTCGTCAATGATCCGTGATAAGGTTAGAAATATCTCCCCGGGAAATCGTGTTTAAGTGAGTCAATACCGCCATGTTACGTCATTAGCATGAATATCGCTTCTTTCCAATGTCCCACATAGTGTTAATCAAACAAAATAATCCATGTCACTCAATGAAGGAGTCTCCATGTCGTCTCACCCGGTAGTCCCAAACGGTTTTCGCGATTTATGCCTGATCGAACCCATCTTAAAAGCTTTGAATGACGTAGGATACGAAACGCCAACCCCCATTCAGGAAAAAACCATTCCCCATGTATTGAAAGGAAGGGATTTAATCGGTCAGGCGCAAACCGGCACGGGAAAGACTGCCGCCTTCGCATTACCCCTTCTTTCCCGCATTGATCTAAAACAAGAGGTTCCCCAGGTTTTGATCCTTACGCCAACGCGGGAATTGACGATCCAGGTGGCAGAGGCTTTTCAACGATATGCAGCACACCTAAAAGGATTTCACGTTTTACCCATTTATGGCGGGCAAGGATACGGCGGGCAGCTGCGGCAATTAAAACGTGGCGCTCATGTAGTTGTGGGAACTCCCGGTCGGCTCATGGATCACATGCGGCGTGGAACGTTGAATCTGGATGGATTGCAATGTGTTGTACTGGATGAAGCGGATGAGATGCTCCGCATGGGTTTCATCGATGACGTGGAATGGATATTAGAACAAACGCCTTCCAACCGCCAAATCGCACTTTTTTCGGCTACCATGCCGGAAAAAATACGCCGCATCGCTCAGAAACACTTGAAAAATCCCCAAGAAATCATCTTCGAAGCACGAGCCACCAGCGCCAAGACCATCCATCAACGGTACTGGATGGTCGGTGAGTCTCATAAACTCGATACGTTGACCCGCATTCTGGAAGCGGAACCGTTTGAAGGCATGTTGGTTTTTGTTCGCACGAAAACCGCTACCGAAGAACTGGCAGAGAAATTGGAAGCGCGTGGTTTCGCATCGGCAGCCCTGAATGGCGATATACCGCAAAATCGAAGAGAAAAAACCGTGGAAGCCTTTAAGGCAGGAAAATTCGATATCCTGGTCGCCACGGATGTGGCCGCCCGAGGTTTGGATGTAGAGCGCATCAGCCACGTCATTAATTACGACATCCCCTATGATACCGAAGCTTACGTTCACCGCATCGGTCGCACGGGACGGGCTGGGCGTAGCGGCGAAGCCATTCTGTTCGTCACTCCGCGAGAAAAACGCATGTTACGCGAAATCGAAAAAGCCACCCACCAGACAATCGAACTTCTATCTCTGCCCACGAACGAAATCATCAATAACAAACGTATCGCCCAATTCAAAGAGCGAATCACCGATATTCTGGCGATGGAAGAATTGGGTATCTTCTATCAAGTCGTAGAACAATATCGACAGGAACATAACGTTCCCCCGATGGAGATCGCTGCAGCACTGGCGCGAATGGCGCATGGGGACAAACCCTTTCTATTGACCAAAACACCTCCCAAAACAGAAACCGGTTATAAAGAGAGTCAACGAAACAGGAATATGGAGACGAAAAACAACAAACCCGACTCGATACTTGAACCGGGTATGGAACGTTTTCGCATCGAAGTAGGCCGCGTAGACGGTGTCAAGAAAAATAACATCGTCGGAGCGATTGCCAACGAGGTCGGATTGGACAGTTCGTATATCGGCCGCATCCAGATTCACGATAACTACAGTACGGTCGATTTACCGGAAAACATGCCCCGCGAATTGCTCCAGATTCTCAAGCGGGTATGGGTCTCGGGAAAACAATTAAAAATCACCCGCCAGGGACAAAATCTCCATCAACGATCTTTGAAAAAAAACAGCCTATCTCCAAACAGAAAAAATAAAGATCGCAGTTTCTCACCCAAGAAAGAAAAGAAAAAAAAACCATAATAAATGGCGCGAATTCTAACCGAATCCTGCTGGAACAAATAATCCGTATTTTCACCGCATCTTCCATAAAAACCAAACGGAAAAAGTGGCAATAAATCGTTGAATAGT
>CAZFOX010000705.1:0-3200 GCA_964520565.1 uncultured bacterium
TTTTTTCCCCACATCATGGTTCCCAGAGAACGCAATAACAGTACCGTACATCCGAACGCCGCTACCAGATAGAAACGAACTCCCCATTCGTTCTTCCCGAAAGTTAGGATTCCTCCCATGATGGCCCAATAGGTCATGGGGGGTTTGGTGATATGCAGTTTACCATGCAGCTGCGGCAACAACCAATTGCCGGAAGCCAGCATTTCGCGGGCGCATTCCGCATATCGGCCTTCATCCGGTTCCAGCAATCCTCGGCTTCCCTGGAATAAAAAAACCAAGAAAAAAGCCAAGAATGGGAAAAAAACTAAGGAAAGAATAGGCTTGCGAAAATCCAACTGTTTGAACAAGAAAAAAATCACCGTGCGAATCAAGATTTTTAATTGAAGATTTGGATCACGAAATTGTCAATCCATCAGGGTTTCCGGCAGCAAATTGGAAATCGGCAAAATTAGAGACCAAGGTCTAGTATTTCTATTTTCTTTTGTTAAACTGTAAATTTGTTTTTCATCCTATTCTTGTAATAAAAAAGATCCATATTATGAGCTATATCGAGAAATATTCCATTAATTCACCCGAAGACGCGATTCGTTTTCTACATCAAACCGTCGGCGGAAAACCGAAATGGGAAGACGCGGAAGGCTTACCTTCCGCCGCCGAAACCCCCGCCATTCCGATAGAAGAAGTTCTGATCACCACACACGAGATCAAATCGAAATATCCCGATACACAATCCTGGGAAATGGAATATTGGCTGGGTAAGGGCCTTTCCTGGTGCGGAGAGCATTTCAGTTCCATCGAACACTTTGAACGAGCCTATCGTTTATCCGAAGGAATATTGGAAAACCATATCCCCCAGGAAAAAAAGAACAACGACAGCACCCTGGACCGCAACGACATTGCGGCGGAGATCGGTTACGCTTGCGTCAAGATAGAACATTCAACGTATTTGACAAAAGCGATTCAATATTTAACGTCCATTCTCAATCACTGTAACGTATACCATCCCGGAATTGAACATCTCATGAATGCTTACTACAAAGCTTCGCAATATACCGAAGCGGCGCAAACGGCGGAAGAAGCGTTGAATCGGGTCAAAAAAGACTCCTACTGGCTGCGATACCGCAGTCCCAATTATTTCTTGAATTTTATTTCCAAATGCTATTCCACTGAGTCGTTGAAATACCGGGATCAAGGGGATATTCCTAAAGTCGTAGAAATCTTACACCGCGCCAAAGAAAAAGGTTTTATTAAAGCGCAGGATGAAAGTATGCTGAAAAGGCTGCAACAGCAGGATAAAATCCTTTTCAAAGAAAAATCCACCTTGAATCAGATTCTACTCAGCGAATCGGTAATTCGCGTAATCCGCCGCGAGTTGAAAGACAAATACCCGGACGTGCTTTTCGATTTCATGGCGGTGAAAAAAGCACTGGAAGAACGGATCCAGACTATTTCTTGACGCCTAACCCGGGCTGGAAAACAAGTTTTTTCCCTTTCGGTCCTTCCGAGTAACCATTCCTTCCCAGGCTTGCAAAGCTGGATTAATTTCTTTCTGTCCCCTGAAGGGGACATTACCAAAAATCCTCTTTTTATAAACTCGTTAAATATTATCCCAAACAAGCCCTATCGACTCTATATGGAATTAGGAAAAGAATATCAGATTTTTGAAAGATATTCGTTATAGAGATTTTTGTCGGCTGGCTAAAAAATTACTCAAATAAAAAAAAAACCGTAATATATAAAGAAAGTGAAAAATGATCTACCTTATTTTTTAATTTTCAACCATAAAGAGAATACCTGCTTAGGAAAAGTCACTTCTTTTTTCGACCAATCCCTTCTATTGTTGAGACTCAAGCTGTATATTAAACTAGTTTTATCGTTTTCCCATAATGATTTCTAATATGTTAATCGTTATAAATCTCACTCATTCAATCCGCAACGATAAGATCCAGGGAATGAATGAACCGAGAACTCCTGGAGCATCGCCAGAGGTGGAGTTATGTTTGTTTACATTTTGTAATCTTTTATTGCTTATTGGTGTTGTTGTTTTACAAATTTCATGATACAATCCAGGGAGATAGATAAATGAGAAACTAAGTAATGTAATAAGATTATTACTTCATTAAAGGAATCTTTATCATATGATACAGAGTTCTCGTCCGATGCGAATGGAGTTGAAAATGAAGCCCACAACGCCCCCGCGGCAGGAACCGTATTTATTTCGCGCGGAACATATAAACCCCTTCATTACCAGCTTAGAAAAACTTTTCAGCACGCTCCTAAACTGTAAACCGATTCGCGAAGATGCTACGATAGTCCGGAGATTTAACCCGATTTTAGATATCATCGCTTTAATCGGCTTGAGCGGTTCCATTTGCGGAATGGCGGCGATCTCTTTCCCGATCAAAACGGCGCTGGCGATGGTCAGTCGGTTGTATCAGAAAGAGATTGTCGTCGTTGATGAGACCGTATTTGATGCTTTGGGTGAAATGATCAATGTCTTAGCCGGCGGCGCTCAAGCCATATTAAGCCAGGATTTGGATATGCCGATCGACTTAAGTATACCCACAGTAATACGCGGCCAGCGATTCACGATTGAATATCCATCCTCGGCAACTTGGATTGAAATTCCCTTTTCCAGCGAACTGGGGGGATTTATGCTGCGTATAACGGCTAAGAAGGAGGAAGAAAACGCATGAAAGTAATGGTGGTAGATGATTCAACGTTGGCGCGGAAAATGGTGGTTTCGGCTCTTACCCAGTTGGGGATCACCGAAGTGGATGAAGCCAAAGACGGGGTGGAAGCGGTGGAAATGGTAAACCAAGCCGATTATGGCCTTATTCTGGTGGATTGGAATATGCCCCGAATGCTGGGTATCGACGCCGTGAAACAGATTCGAAATATGGGAAAAACCATGCCCATCATTATGGTCACCAGTTTGAGCGATGTGCATCATGTTAAAGAAGCGGTGCAAGCGGGCGTCAATAATTACCTGATTAAACCGTTTCGTCCGGAAGAAGCGGTAAAAAAAATCAAGGAAACTATCCCGGCGCTGGAAGTAAAGGGATAGGAATTCCCTGCGGTCGCTATCTTAATTCTTCTTCCATACCCCCATTATATTTTCTTCCTTTGATAGTTGATTCAAAGAAAACCCCAGCCGTTGGCGACTGGGGTGAGAATGTTCTAAGAACTACCGTCGATTA
>CAZFOX010000706.1:0-3199 GCA_964520565.1 uncultured bacterium
ATTTCCTGCTGGCCTGCATCGCAGTTTCCGGGTTATTTTTTGCCGGATACTTTGGCCGCGCCTCGTTTCCTGTGGAAGAGAAATTCGAAAAATTGGACCGAGCCCGATTGCGACGCATGTTTTACACCATCGCATTCGGCGCAACGGCGGCCAACTTCCTGGCCGGGCCGATTCTTTTCGTAACCCTTCCACCGAATGGGATCGGTTGGAACTTGATCGGTATTATTCTGTGCGGAGTCGGCCTGGCGGCTATCGTGGCCTGGATCTTATGGAAGGAAATGGCTGCTCCTCAAGAAACGTCCGCCCTGCGTTTTTACACGATCGTTGCTCTGTTGACGGGTACTGTGGTTTTCATGGCCTCGGGACGTCACATATATCGTGAAAACGCCGTATCCGTTCATCGCACCGCCATGGAGGCCAAGACCCAGACCTACGTCTCGTTGGTGGGTATCGCTCAATGGCGCGCCTCGCAGGGACTCGGCATGCCGGGCGAAGAAAACCTCTCGCCGGGCGAAAAAGTCTTCAAAAACGTATGCGCCAGCTGCCACATGTACGACAAGCGCCTGGTCGGACCGCCGCTGACCGAGATCGCCCAGGTCTATCCCAACAATCCGGATGGCATCATTCAGTGGGTCAAGAAGCCGGGAAGAAAGCGTCCCGACTATCCCCCAATGCCCGCGATCCAACTCAGCGATTCACAACACAAAGCTGTGGCGCAATACGTCCTCGACCTGGTTGCCGGGGGAGGACAACTCCCTTCTCCCAAGGAAGCGAAGGAAGGAAACCAGCCTTAGAGTGGTTCTCATAATTCCGTTCCTATTCGCGTTTCGAAAAAGCCGGAAATGATTGGCTTTTTCGAAGATAGAGCGTGAAATAAACGCAAAAACTTTTAAGAACCACTCTAGATTGCTTCGCTTTGCTCGCAATGACATTGCGTTACGTTCGTGTCATTGCGAACGAAGTAAAGCAATCCAATCATCAACGAAAAAAGTGTGCCAAAAACTGGGATTATCTTCCCGCTATCCACTTCCCGTCCTGCAGTATTCGTCCCCCCGCCCATTGCCCGCCCATGCGGACGATATCGCCAGTGCTTTTGAGTCCATTACTCGCGTCAAATGAGGCAATGGTCACACCAAATGGAAATGTATCATTACCATCCACCTGTTCGCTTAAATCCGGCCCGGCAGAGATGATGATATACGCCTGGTTCGGCCAGGCCTTGCTGGAGTTGCTCGCGTTACCCGAACCAAATTCGAAAGTGGGATTTTGTTCGGACAGCCGATAGCTTCCTGAAGCGAAGGCATCCAGAGGAAGCGATGCCATGTAAGGCATGGGCGTCGTGAGACGGAAAAATCCCCGTTGCGACGTATCCGTTGGCCAATCGTGATCTTCTACATAAGTATTCCAATCGAGAAAGTACTGTTCCAACGAAGTTGATACAGCTTTTTGATCGGCATGGGTACGGGCGATTTTAGCCCGCATTTGTGCGTTCAAAAAATTGGGGACGGCAATAGCCGCCAGGATTCCGATGATGGCAACGACGATCAGTAATTCAATCAAAGTAAAACCCTTGGTGCGAATCAAAATCATCGATCTATCTCCCATGTTGTTCAGACCATACCTCATCCAAACCAATCCTAATAGAGACCATGGTAAAAGCTATAGTTCAATCGGAGGCGGTGGAAGGGCTGGAAACGAGAAATAAATACTTCATGGCATCCAAATAGCGTCGATGCCGTGGATAAACCGGGAGATAACGAGTTTGTTCTACAATCCCTTACGAATCACCATATCGCAGATCGGCCCGCGGCTGCGGTCTCCCTTCAACACGATATGGCCGTAGTTGGGTTCGCCGAGGCAGGTTTTGACAATCCAGTTCAGGCCGTTGTTATATTTATTCAGGTAACGATTATCGATCTGTTCGACGTCCCCCAAGCAGATGCATTTGGTTCCGTGACTCATGCGGGTCAACAAGCTGCGCACTTCCACCCTCGACAGGTTTTGCGTTTCGTCGACGATCACAAATGCGTTTTCAATGTTCATGCCGCGAATATATGCAATGGGCAGAATTTCAAAGAATTCTGGATTGAGTTTCAACTTTTGCGGCGTAGAATCGTCGGTGAATACCCGGCTGCACTTGCTGCCCCGCTGAAGGTGAAGTTTGTATATCAGACTCCGCAGATAACGTACGTATGGATCGACTTTGTCTTCCACATCGCCGGGTAAAAATCCCAGGCTTTCCCCCACTTCAATGGTCGGCTTGATCAGATATATCTTCTCGTAATTCTTCTCTTGAATCACCTCCTGCATGGCCACTGCCAGGGAAATATACGATTTGCCATACCCGGCCTTGGATTGAATGGATACCAGATTGATATGGGGCGACAGCATCAGTTCGAATGCCAGATTTTGATAGACATTCAGAGGCCGGACATTCCATACCTTATGCTCGTAGTCGATCGTCTTGCTTTCCGAAGGCGAGATATGAAGAACCGGTTTGCCATTTTCCCAGGTAAACGAGTTACAAATAAATCCGTTGTTGCCGGGATGAAATCCCGTGTACAGCTGCGACTCCGACTGGTAAGGAATCGAACCTTCGAAAGGTTCGCTGGGAATATCGTGAAATTTGCACAATACTCGGAATAGTTTGTCGTTAGTCACCAGGATAGGATTCCGCACGTCGGATTGTTTGATATCCTCGAGAATCTGCAGATCGCCGTTGGAATTCCGTGGCGTTTCCGATCCGATCAGCTGTATGTATTCATTTCCCTCAATTTCATCGATGGCCCGTGAAACCACCGGCGATAGACGTTTGTCTTTCTTTAAACCATCCAGTTCGCGTACGACCGTGTAAGGCAGGTATATATCGTTTTCCTCTCCGTTGCGGAGAATTTCAATACACTTGGGATTATCCAGAAGAACGCTCGTATCCACCACGTAACTTTTTCGCATAAAAAAACCTCCGGCCAACAACAGGCGCAATGCCCTGGCTCGCTCTTTGGGTTGCTAACAATTCGGTGGGAAGCCAACGATAACCGGCCAAGAAAGATATCCCCTGGCCATTGACAGACAGAAGGAATGCGATGTCTTGTCATCAACAAAATATCAACCCGGTCACACCCATTTATCATAATTTCGTAACAAAAAAAAAACAAAATCCGGTGCACGTCTGCACACCGGATTGTTTATCTTTCTTTTG
>CAZFOX010000707.1:0-3194 GCA_964520565.1 uncultured bacterium
TGGCTTACGAATTTTCCGATTGGATTCCTACGGCTGCCGCTAAAGCCCTGATTCAAAACAATCAACCGATTTTATCCTATATTGCCGGTAAGTCCCCATACCTCACCGGTAAGAACCATCATTTTAATCCGGGACAGACAGTCGAGAAACAGATCGTCATGATCAATAACTCCCGTGAAACCGTGACCGGTGAATGCGAATGGTCGTTAAGTCTCCCTCAGGCCATAACCGGCAAGCAGATCGTTCAGGTGGATACCGGACAGCAGGAACGTATTCCTTTGAGTTTTGTTTTACCTTCTTCGCTGCCGCCAGGCGAATACCAACTGGAGATGACCGCTCGGTTCAATACAGGAATCATTCAAAACGATATGTTTTCCATTCAGGTATTACCCCTTGTCCGCCCTCCCTCATTGGAACAAAAGATCGCCCTTTTCGATCCACGGGATGAGACGGCTCGCTTACTGGAATCTCTTAATATCTCCTGTACTAAGATTGAAGCAAATGCCGATTTGTCTCCCTATGATATTTTGATTGTTGGAAAGGCGGCGCTGACTGTGGATGAGCTCGTGCCCGATATCGCTCGCGTTCGCGATGGTTTGAAGGTTCTTGTGTTCGAACAGACATCCGAAGCGTTGGAAAAACGGCTTGGTTTTCGCGTTCAGGAATACGGGCTGCGAGAAGTGTTCCCGCGAGTTCCGGATCATCCCGTTCTGGCCGGATTGCCTCCCGATTGCTTCCGCGATTGGAACGGGGAATCTACGATTACGCCTCCACGGTTGGATTACGAATCGCGCCCGATGCACGGGCCGACGATATGCTGGTGTGGAATCGAAGTAACCCGTCCCTGGCGGTGCGGATGCCGGGGAAATGTGGCTTCAGTCCTCATCGAGAAACCAGTCATCGGCGATTTCCTGCCCATCCTCGACGGCGGATTTAACCTTCAGTACAGCCCGCTGATCGAGTACCGCGAGAGAGATGGAATGATTCTGTTTTGCCAAATGGATGTAACCGGGCGAACGGAAAACGATCCCGCCGCTCTACAATTGGTGGCTAATCTGCTCGCTTATATATCTTCTTTCAAAGCATCCCCGCAACGCGAGGCGATATACACAGGCGATCCGGTTGGACGAACGCATTTCGAGAAGGCAGGCTTCTCGATGCCGGAATACAAGGGCGAGAGATTACAATCCAACCAGGTTCTGGTTGTTGGCCCGGGGGGTGGATCGAATCTTTCGCCCCATAAAACCGAAATATCCGCCTGGCTAAAAGAAGGGGGTCATTTGCTGGCGGTTGGTCTGAATAAACAGGATACCGATGCGTTTCTCCCATTCGAGATTGGCTTTCAGAGCGTGGAGTATATCGATTCGTATTTTGAGCCGGAAAACAGGGATTCTCCATGCGCCGGGATTGGCCCCGCCGACACACTCATCCGGGAACCTCGTCCATTACCGCTTCCAACCGGCGGCGTTCGAACGGTGGGCAATGGAGCGTTGGCGTATGCTACCCATGCGAATATCGTATTTTCTCAATTGGTTCCCTGGCAATTCGATTACGAAACCATATTCCACCGGAAAATGACCTTTCGACGAACGAGTTTTCTTCTGACAAGAATACTGACCAACATGGGTGTTCGCAGCAATACGCCTTTACTTTCCCGTTTCTCTGCGCCGTTGGAAGATGGAATGGATAATTCATCCCAATCAGAACGCTGGCTCACCGGTTTTTATCTGGATAAGCCGGAGGAAATGGACGATCCCTACCGGTTCTTTCGCTGGTAATTTGGTGGAAGAACCACGTGCTGTATTCAGGTTATTTTCCCAGGAACGAAATCCTTCACCGGGAATTTCTGTCAGAGTGGATTTCGATTACCATAAAGTGGGAACGAACCACTTGCGCACGATCCGCCGCCGAAATCATGACTGGCGGCGGATCGTGTAATCTAAAAGGATTTTCATGTCTCTATCCTTCTCTCAAAAAAAACGCTTGATCGAGCAAAACCGGCGGGAATATGGTGAAGCCTACGATTCTCTGCGTTTTATAACGGAAAACGAAACGGAAACGGCGGTGCGGGAACGCGATGAAATTCTGTCGGCTCTTCGTGGCAGCGCGG
Organism: uncultured bacterium; assembly: GCA_964520565.1. Taxonomy (GTDB): domain Bacteria; phylum Hinthialibacterota; class Hinthialibacteria; order Hinthialibacterales; family Hinthialibacteraceae; genus CAZFOX01. Next base: position 2,111 of record CAZFOX010000707.1, read on the forward strand.
TTTTTTGCTGCCACGATACAAAAGTGGATGGCCGGAATTTATCGCGGGGATGTGAAATCTGCACGCAGGGAAAATGGTCGTGCCTGTTCGACAACGGCCGGTGTAATTGCCGCTGTTTCTATTGCCCGGCTGGGCAGGATTCGACAGGTGTTCCTACTACCAATACAGTTCCGTTCCCCGATGTGGGCGATTATGTGGATTATATTCGAAAACTGGATTTTACCGGTGTGAGTTTTAGCGGCGGCGAGCCATTGTTAACGCTGGATACGACGTTGGAATATCTTCGAGCGATCAAGGATACGTTCGGTGGAAACGTATATACCTGGTTATATACGAATGGAACACTGGCGACTCGGGAGAGACTGTTCCAACTCAAAACGGCGGGTTTAGATGAGATTCGTTTCGACATTGGCGCAACCGGCCTGAATCTGGATGCCGCTCGGCAGGCTGCCGAAATATTGGATGTGATCACCGTCGAAATCCCCGCCATCCCCGAAGAATTCGAGGTAATGAAAAATAAGATCGTCGAGATGCAAAAGGTGGGAATCCATCATTTGAATCTGCATCAATTGCGCTTGACGCCGCACAATTTGCCCCAGGTAAGCCAGCGCGGTTATACCTTTCTGCATGGCGAGCGCGTTACGGTTCTTGAATCAGAACTGATGGCGTTGCGATTGATTCGTTGGGCGCAGGAGGAAGGGATTCAACTCCCCATTAATTATTGTTCGTTCGTTTATAAAAACCGGTTTCAGCGGGCGGCAGCCCGGCGTAAAAGTGCGGAATTTATTCGTAAACCGCACGAGGATATCACGGGTAACGGGTATATCCGCGCATTGGAAATTACCGGAGCGCCGGATGTTTTAAACCGGATGATCGATGGATGGAAAGCAGAAGGGAAAGAAGAATGTCTCTGGGCGCTCAGTCCCAGCAAAGACCGCTTGCAAGTATCCGCCTCTCTTTGGCATACCCCGGAAGTGGAATCGTTTCCGATGCGAGTGGGATACACCGAAGCGAAGATTCTTCCGGCATTGACCGGGCGAAACCTTTTCGTACAACTGCCTTTGAATCCACAACGAAATCTATT
>CAZFOX010000708.1:0-3188 GCA_964520565.1 uncultured bacterium
AAATATGTGTAACTATTCAGGATCACCCAATAACCACATGGCAAGATCGTATAAAATCACTAATAATTGGAACGAATCGACTGTAACATGGTCCAACTCTAGTGGAGGACTTCATGATACGGTTAAATATTATAGCAAAAGTGCTATTCTGCCTAATTACATACCATACTATTTTGATGACCGATGGGTTGTCTTTGATGTAACTTATGCATTGAAATCTCACTTCGCCACTAATACTAGCGATACCATCAACAAGGGATTTCTGGTTAAAATGGTTAGCCTTCCCATAAGTAATACGACCTGGTCATTTTTATCAAGTGATTACAGCAATCCCAATTACATTCAATACCGTCCAGAATTAGTAGTGGAATATGGCTCGACGAAATTCGGGGCATGGGGTGGTAATGCCGATGCTGAACTCGTAGGTAATATTGAAGACATATACGATGATAAATTATTTATTGTTCGTATTTCAGCAGAAAGGCCTGGTTATGGATATACGGATTCTTTTATGCACGATAAAGTGAGAGAGATCGTTTACGCCATTTATAACCAAGGTCTAAAAGCACTTATTGTAATTCCCGCAGGTTGGAATAATTATCCTCCATTGGCCATTCCTCCCGATATTAAAGGATATGCCAATCCAACAGATTATGCCAATTATATAACCGCTTTGTTAGTCGAATTATCTGAGGGTGATCCTGGAGATCCAGACGTTGGAAATAATTACATTGAAAATGGGACCGTTATTGCAATTGAAATCGGTTCAGAAGAAGATAGTTATCAAAAATATTCCGATGGCATCACATACAGAATGAAATGGACAAAAAGCACTTCAGGTTATGCATCTGAAACAGGTGGCCGAGAATTTGCAACATATTATCTGGCAGCTTATGATGCAATTAAAAATAACTCCAGTTATAATGATTGGAAAAAATTGTTAATATTGAGTGGCAGTATTGAAGACTGGAAACAAGTAGCCAAAACAGGGGGCTGTAGCTCAAAAGACTTTTTGCGCGGCTACCTGGATGAAATTACCGATCTGTATAACAACGATAAACTCCCAGATGCAATCTCTTATCATACATATACTGGTAAATATTCACCCGAAAGTAAAGAATTTTCATCAGGATATCCTTTATATTATAAACTTGGAGAGGAAATCACCAATATGTGTATGGAAGAAGGCTTTATTCCTAACTTGGCTCAAACCGAATACGGATTTTCACCTACCAGTCCGGAGTCAACCGGACTCATAAATGATGCTGCTCCATCCGATATTGCCGATTCTTATACACAAGCAATTTATTACTTACGTTCCCGCCTATTGCAGGGCTGCATGTACCCAATCGCAGGTGTTGGAAATATCTTCAGTATATACTTTATTCATGAAAAAAGTTGTCGTGTACTCGGTTCAGGAATCTGCGATTGGAGTTTCCTCAATTTTGATTCCGGTTTGGGAACAGAACGAATCGTAAGATATCTCGCCCGAGAACTTATGGAAACAAATGAGAATTTATGCTTGGGATCAGACTTTATGATATGGCTTCCTGTAACGGCTTATTCTGACTATCATTTCTGTGGATTCAAATCATCTGGAAATTCCTCTCTAGATCGTTGGTTAGTTATTTGGAGATATGGAACATCAGTAAATTACTTTGATGGTTCTCCAGGAGATTCAAGAACTATTACAATCTTCGGCGATTACAAATCAGATTATAAAAGCCCCGCCGCCTATCGTTTTACACTCAACAAGGGAACAAAATACAATGACGTCTCTGTGGGAGGATATTTTTTACCTTACTGGAAGAATGGAAGCGCGGAATTCGATCATCAACCATCGATTACCGTGACATCTTCAACATCGGGTGGAAGCACGACATTTTCCGTGTCGGGTGTGACCGAAAATCCAACTTTTATATTCCTGGAAGGAAAATGATTTAAAAAACGAAAGGACAAAGACAATGATAATTTATCCTCATCGCCAAATTGCATTTCTCACGCTCATTATAATTATGGCGTATACGCTCTCTCTCGAATCAACGGCTCAGAGTAAGATCGTTGCCACATTCACCGATCCCGACGGGAAAATCTTTCATAGAGCGACTCTATCGAATGATGGATCGATGATCGCCGCAAGCACGAATGAAAAAACGATTGTATGGGATTTCAAAACAGAAGAAATAATAAATACTTACGATGGAATCGTCCAGTCTGTCGGACTGGATTTTTCCCCTGACGGACGGTATCTCGTATCCGGCGGTTTATCGCTCAAAGCGGACGTTTGGGATATCAAAACGGGAGAAGCCATCTTGAAAATTCAACAAAAAACAAACGATTACAATTACTCGGATCCTTTGGGATTAGTCAAATTTACCTCAGATGGGAAATACTTACTTGCATGGGGATCTGCAGATTTCGAAATGTGGGATGTTGAATCAAAATTGATTCAACGGGTACTTACTAAATTAATTCCTGTAGCAGGCAATTACTTTTATCCACAGAACAATCCTGCGCTATTATTCTTTAATGAATACATTCGCGAACAGGATACAACCACGGGAGAATATCATTCAGCATATACGCTTTCCATCTATAACATTGAAACAGGAAAACGAGAGCGGATTATTGCAAAACATGCAATTTTGAAGTGTGTTTCTCAAAACAAAAGATATCTTGTTTATCATGATGAAACTATATCAAATCAAAATGAGTATGATTTGGTAGTATACAACCTTGAAAAAGATATTGAGCTATTTCGGATAACAAAATCTAATGTAAGTTCTGAACTTATTTGCGCAATTTCGAATTTTGGAGATTTCTATATATACAACAATCCATCAGATAATGAAGATAAAGAGTACGTTCATTTTTTCAACATAGCGGATAAACGCATCATGCACACAATCAAAACGAATCCCGAAATATTTCCAACCGTATTTGGAGATTTTATTCTATTTCCAGATGATACAAAGTTACTGGTAAGAAAACCCAATCAGATTATTGTTTACGACGTTAGCGACCTAACGTCAGGGGTGAAGAACGTGGAGACGTTAGGTCGGTAATTGAAATGCTGTGAAAGAAACCTATCCATCCGGGGCGCGGTCTGAACGACGCGCCCCGACAATCGTTGTATGCACAGGTGGTGGGCGACTCGATCTGGTGGTACGGCATTTTCCGTGACGTCG
>CAZFOX010000709.1:0-3186 GCA_964520565.1 uncultured bacterium
GGGCCCCGCACCAAAAACCCCGCGGGGGGGGGGGGCCCCCCCCCCCCCCCACTACATCCACTCTATCCAGCGAAGAACCATATTTTTGAAATCAGCCCTTTTATGATACCTTTAAATAATATTCTTAAATAGGATTTATCTGTGAGATAAGAGTTCTCTTCATAAATTCAGGATGTCGAAAGGTTGTTAAAGAGTGGTAGATAAATTCTTCAAATCCAAGATATTATCTGCACATAATTCCAATCGGCGCGGTTTTCTTCGTTCCACTGGTTTAGGGCTGGCTGCGCTTAGAGCGTCACGTACGTTCGCGAAGAGCAATAATCCCACACAACGTAATATCGTCTTTGTGCTCAGCGACGATCACCGCTACGATTTTATGAGTTTTATGGACGAAGCACCGGCTTTTTTAGAAACGCCCAATATGGACCGCATGGCGAAGCAAGGCGTACATCTCGCCAATGCGTTTGTCAGCACGTCGCTCTGTTCGCCCAGCCGGGCATCGATTCTCACCGGGCAATACATGCACCACCACCAGATCGTGGACAACCAACGTCCCGAACCGGATGGAACCGTATTTTTTCCCCTATATATGCAAAAAGCTGGGTATCAAACCGCATTCATAGGCAAGTGGCATATGGGTCATGAACACGACGATCCCCGTCCGGGCTTCGATCATTGGGCCAGTTTCAAAGGGCAGGGAACGTATTTGAATCCAACGCTGAACGTCAACGGCCAGCATCAAACATTCGAAGGATACACTACCGATATACTCACCGACCAGGCTCTTTCATAGCTGAAAGACGAACGCAACACGGAAAAGCCATTTTTCCTGTATCTATCCTACAAAGCGGTTCACTATCCTTTTCAACCCGCACCGCGAAACGAAGGACGATATCAAAAAGCCCAAATCGAACGGCCTGAAACCATGGCCAACACAGAAGGAAACTACCTGACTCAACCGCGTTGGGTGAGGGAGCGGCGCTACAGCATCCATGGAGTCGACCACATGGAAACCGGCCCCTACGACAACGATCCGGTTCCTTCGTTCGACGATCTCTATCACCGATATTGCGAAACCGTGTATGGATTGGATGAGAATCTCGGACGCGTATTGGATTATTTGGATGCGAGCGGATTGAGCGAAAACACACTGGCGATCTATATGGGAGACAACGGTTTTGCGCTGGGCGAACATGGTTTTTACGACAAGCGCGACGCATTCGAAGAATCGATCCGCGTCCCCATGCTCGCCTACGCGCCTGGTTTCATCAAGCCGGGCGCGAAGATCGATTCGATCGTGCAAAACATCGACATTGCACCTACCTTATTGGAAGCGGCAGGCATCGATATTCCCCAAGAAGCCAAAATTGATGGACGCTCGTTCTATCCGTTTCTGTGTGGAGAATCCGTTCCCTGGCGCGATCATATTTTGTATGAGTATCACTGGGAATGGAATTTCCCCGCCACACCGACGTTATTCGCCATTCGAGGCGAACGGTACAAGTACATTTACTATCACGGAATCTGGGATTACGACAGTTTCTACGATCTGCAGACCGATCCTCACGAGCGTCACAATTTAATCGACGTTCCCGCTTACCGCGAACGTATCGATGCAATGAAGAAACAACTCTTCGATGAATTGGAAGCGAGTGGAGGACTGAGTATTCCAATCCGCTACCCGCAAGGAGAACGCCTCGATCAACGTAAAAATCGGTAAAATGATATACGAATAATCCAGTCCTATTCGGGGAAGTATCTGCCGCCGGGTAGGCGGATGATGTTTCCCTGGCTAAAGAGGCCGTTGCTGGGATCGTAGCGGTTGTGCCGGTTAAAGCGGGAACGGAAAATAACATTCCCTTCCGGATCCACTATCCGATGATGCCGGTCGGGTCCTACGCTATAGACGATATATTCCGCGGGAACCAATTTCGGATCGGTCACATTCTGATCCTTGCCGACTCCATCCAGCGTACCGTTGGCGTCTACCGGCACATTAACGGCGGCGATTTCGATGAAATCGCCAGTAGCATTGAATCCGAATCCACAGCGTTCGTAATACAGCAAATAATTGCCCGCATTTCCCTCTTTTCCCAATTCAAGCAGGAAGGGATCGGGAAGGGCATTGCTTAAATAGGGAATGGGGCTGGTTAATCCGGCGGGGCCTTTATCGTGATTGGCGGGAAAACCGGCGGGCATCTGCCATTCCACACCCCCCTTATCCTGGACGTAGGGATAATTACCGTGATCGAGGCGATACATATCCAACGCGGTTGCCAGGGCTTTCAAATCAGCTTTGGCGCGAGATATTTTTGCCCGGTTCCATGTATTAACAAAATTGGGAACGGCGATCGTGGCCAGGATTCCGATGATGGCAACAACGATGAGCAACTCAATAAGTGTAAAACCCCGTCTCATATTTTTCATATTCCCCCGTATTCTTTTTCTTCTATAACGCACGATCATCCGGGGAGAACACAAAAAAAGTTTTTTTATTGGAAGGCGATAAACGTATTCTCGCCGCGTTTCACGATCATGGATGTTTTTTCCTCTCCGAATTTGGGATAGAAATGCTGTGCCAGAAAATCGGGACCTAATGCGATGAATCCCATCGGCGGCAACAGGGTTTGCCCGAACTGGTAATTCTCCGGGCCATAATTGACCACAACCTGCCAATGTTCTCCAAAGCGGGACAATTCAACCGACCGGTCGTCCTTCAGAAAGTGGTGATCGATCATGGGCAATTGGGCGACTCCCTCCGCAAAGGGAGAAAGAATTTCATAGGTATTTTTGATGAAACGATCCATGGGATGCTTGTTTTCGCCCCATCCTCCCTGACAGCGTACGAAGCAATAATTAGGATCGGTTAGATCGGGTTCCGGAATAGTTTCTTTCCAGTATTGGTGGGGAGCAATATCATAGATGGGCATTTCGCCGCAGATCAGATGTTTTAATATTTTACGAGCATCGCCCAAGCCCGCCCGGTCGCCCTGGTGGGTATACATCGCCACGCTATCGTGAAATACCAACGGGAAAAAAGGAATTTCCCAAGCGCCGGGATCGGGAAAATCCTTGATGAATGTACTTCCGCTCATAATCCCTTCGAAATAATGAGAGACGGGAGCGCCGAACGCCACTCCGGTTTCCGAACCATGAACGCCAAATAATCCGGCGGCGTACCGGCTT
>CAZFOX010000710.1:0-3186 GCA_964520565.1 uncultured bacterium
AATAATAAATAAAATGCTTTCTTTTCTGAATCGATCTATCTCTCTTATTATTAAACACCGAACCGATATGAATCAAGAGATTCCACTCGGTTCATGATATAAATATTTGTTATTACGATCCCCTAAATCATAAGATTCATTGGATAGGTTCGTCCTCATCCCCCAATGATACAGCTGTTAAGTACGTAAACATTGCCGCTGGAAATCAGGCCGTTCGATGGCGAATAAATTCCCCCGCCGGTTCTTTTCAGAAGATTGTCGAAGGCAGTCACCGACCAGTCGAAATCGTTCTGATCGGCGTCGGGCCCCAGCGACATCATTAAATATTCCACATTATTCGAACCCAGAAAGTTGTATCGCGCCGTGTCGTTCTTGCAGTTCGGCGTCCCCGCCGGACTGAAGGAAACGCGCGACGTATACTCGTAGACGGGACGCAGACCTGTCTTGATCGAGTTTAAGTTCTGAAACGTCGAAGAGGGATTCCAGAATATTTCCTCCGGAATGCTGGCGATATAAGAGACCGGCGTGGTCAGGGGAATATACGATTTGTGCTCGGCGCTGCCGACGTTGCAATCGCCGTCAAACGTATACTGCCCATTATCCATGCGGTACTGTTCTTCCGCCATCGACATCGCTTTCATATCCGAGATCAACCGGGCCACTTTCGCCCGATTCTGCGCGTTCAAAAAGTTGGGAACCGCAATCGCCGCCAAAATTCCGATAATCGCGACAACAATCAATAACTCAATCAGTGTAAACCCATCCCGTTTCATAATCCTCTCCTTTCCATTCGCTCCCCAGCAAAACTGTCACGATCGGATCTCTCTTCATCCATTATTATGCTTCCAAGAGATATGATTGGCAAAGGATATTATATCGATTGAGTTGTGGTTATATAAAAAAAGGACGCTCTCCTAAGAGCGCCCTTTTCAAAATTCAATACGCTATGGATTGGACTTATGGTGTTTATTGCCCGCCGAGAATTTGGCTGTTCAATACAAAAATATTCCCCGACGATACCAGTCCGTTCGAGGGCATATAGATAAATCCCCCCGACTTGTCATGCAAACCCTGCGCTCCTTCCGTTCCCCAGGGATAATTCTGGATACCATTGGGGCCGACGGAAGTCATGATGTATTCGATATTGTATTGTTTGAGCATGTTGAAAGTCGCCGCCGTGTTTTTACAACTCGGCGTCCCCACCGGGCCGAACGAAATAGTGGATGTGTATTCATATACGGGTTTCAGACCGGTCTTGATCGTCTGGCGGTTTTGAAATTGTGGATTGGTTCCGGCAAATCCATCTTCCGGAATCCCGCTGATATACGAGACCGGAGTCGTGAGGGGAAGGTAAGACAGATGTTCCGCCTGCCCGACACCGCAATCCCCATCATACGTATATTGTCCGCGGTCCATGCGGTACTGCTCTTCCGCCATGGCGACCGCTTTCATATCCGATACGACCCGCGCTACCTTCGCACGAAGTTGTGCGTTCAAAAAGTTGGGCACGGCAATAGCCGCCAGAATCCCGATGATCGCGACAACGATGAGTAATTCAATCAGAGTAAAACCACTTCTTCTCATTATACCTATAACCTCCCACTACGAATTGCTGATTGGGTTATGTCTAATAAACCCGATTTTTATCTGCTCAAAAACAAATATTCCCATCCACCTAAATAGGATGAATCCAAAGGGCGATCTTGCGCCTATTTCTTCCTGGCGGGTTTCTTTTTCACCGACTCTTCAACCGTCTCTTCGGGAAACGTTCCCCCGCGTGCGTCCTGACCAGTCAGAGTGGGTTCGGGTTGATGATCGATCAGCATTTCAACGTCTTCATCCGGATTGGGGATCACGTGAGCGGAAACCACCTCGCCCACCCGCCGGGCGGCGGAAGCGCCCGCTTCCACAGCGGCTTGGATATCCGCCACCTCGCCTCGTAATTTCACGGTGACCAATGCCGGATCGGTATACTCGATTTGAGCCAGCACCGCCTCCGCCGATTTCACGGCTGCATCGGACGCTTCAATGGCGCCAATCAAACCTCGCGTCTCTATCAAACCTAATGCTTTTACCATTATGAAACTCTCCAAAAAAGAAAATTCATTTTAGGATAAAATGATAAAAAACAAAAGATGGACTGTTTCACTTTTCTTTTCCCTACAGAATGGATTATGCTATCCACACCTGTTAGTATATCCTTTGTTAGTATACCCTTTTTTCGGGAATCCGGTATTTCTAGGAGCGATTCGTCATGAAAAATCATTCGATACACAACCGGCGGCATTTCATCCAAACTCTGAGCGCTCTGGCCGGCAGCCTGACGGTCACGAACGCCCGCGCCTATTCCAGCATTGGTCCTAACGACCGGATCCGGGTTGGTTTCATTGGAGTGGGCGGAATGGGAAGCGGGCGCTTGAACGAATTTATGCGCCACGATGACGTGGACGTGGCGGGAATCTGTGACGTGGATGAAAGCCACCTCAACCGTGCTATCGATGAAGTGGAAAAACGCCGTAACATACGCCCCCAGGGATACCACGATTTCCGCCAGATGCTGGAACGCAACGATATCGACGCCGTGATGATCGCCACCCCCGACCACTGGCATGCACTAACGGCCATTACGGCAATGAAAAGCGGTAAAGATGTATTTGTCGAAAAACCCTTATGCCACAACATTGCCGAAGGACGAAAAATGGTCGACACGGCGATTAAATATGGACGCATCACCCAGCTGGGAACCCACATCCATAACGATATGGATAACTATCGCCGGGTTGTGGAAATGGTGCAATCCGGAAACCTGGGAAAGATTACTCGCGTTCATTGCTGGAAAACGTCCGACACCGGAGAAGGACTGGGAAATCCTCCCAACGGCGATCCCCCCGCCGAACTGGATTACAATTTCTGGCAGGGTCCCGCTCCCAAAAAAGCGTTTAATCCCAACCGGTCCCATTTCACGTTCCGGTATTTTTGGGATTACTCCGGCGGTATTTTCATCGACTTCTGGTGTCATATTACCGACCTGGCCTATTGGGCTTTGGACTTAAAAGCACCTCTCAGCGTTTCCGCCGTGGGTGCTCGACGGTTTAGAAAAGATAACACAGAAACCCCGGATTGCCTGGAAGTGCTTTACGAATATCCCGGTTTGTCCATGTCCTGGACGCTGCACCCCCAACCCCC
>CAZFOX010000711.1:0-3184 GCA_964520565.1 uncultured bacterium
TCATGGGACGCGAGGCGGTGGTTGCCATTACCGACGGAAAATTGGATTTCGGCCCCTGGGAACAGATCTTCTACGGGGAATTCGACGGACGCCGCCGGAAGCGGGTATTGGTCAAGATTATCGGGGAATGATCAGGGATTCCCAACGAATCCTTTGAGCCGGTAGTAGATGTTTTTCAGGTATTCATTCTGGACGGCGATCAGTCCTTCTTCGTTTTTCCACCATTCCGTAACCGAGTATAACTCTTCGCGGGCGGGCGCGATTTGAATATCGAGCGAAGTGGAACCGAAGGCGTGATCCATTGACCATTTAGCCCGGCTGGATTGAAAATAGCCGGGAATTACAATCGCCGATCGATATCCATTTTCGCTCATCCATTCGCGCAGAAAAACCGCCTCGCTGTAAGTACTATAGTAAGGCCGGCCGCTCCAGAACACGCATTCCGGGGGAATCTCATGCAGATTCAATACCGCTTCGCACATTTGTTTTTCGGTTTGGTATAGATCGCGATAGGCGGCGTCGCCGGAGAGGATTTCGGGCAGGGTCATTAAAATCCTGGGAGCGTAGCCCGTGCGAAATAGTTCGATAGCCCGTTCCACCCGGTCTGTTCCGCCGCCGGTCAAAACAACCAACACATCGGAGGGCTTCAATTCCGATTCATACACCAGGAGATTTCCCACCCCCTGTAAAAACGAGGGAAGAAATATCCATACCACTAAAACGGTAAAAAGACAGATCAGAACAAACGATGCTAATCGATATCGTTTCCAGGATCGTTTCCGATTCGGGCGAAGAGAGGGGAGTCTTAGTAAAGAGGAATCGGTTTTACGACTGAATCGATTCGAGGATTCCGGTTTTTTCCATAAGGGAGGCAATTGCATAATAATCAACCGTCGGAATAAATCTGATCCTCTCCATTCAGGCGTTGAGAGAATGATTGATCCGCGCGATCGCTTCGTCGATCTCCGCCGGAGTTTTATAACCGATGGTCATGGCGTCGACGCAGCCCAGGTTGACTACATAACGAATTGAGGCCTCGCGCCGTTCCGCGCCGGTGAACTCTCCATTGCCAATCAGTTTCATACCGATCACACCGGTTCCCGATTGATGGATTTTCTTAATTTCGGCCACGGCAACATCCCGGTCGCCTTTTTCTTCCCACGCGCCGGTGGGGCCATCCATCTTGGTTCCGTCGTGGTTGACGCGCACCAAAACCACATCCAGCCAGTCCACACCCGGCAGCGATTTCAACGGCGTCAGCCCATGACAGGAAGCGCCATGCGCCAGAACGATCTTTTTTTCCTTGGCGATATCCAGCGCATCCATCAGAGGTTTGAGTTCTTCCGTCCAACGGGCGCTTTGCAGGCAGTGAAGCAAGAGAATATCGAAATGATCGGTGTTTAATTCCTTGCGGAACCGGTCGAGGGTTTGCAGTGCATCCGTGGTATCGTCCAGGCGGATTTTGGTCATCAGTTTGTAAGTCGACCGGTCGATGCCTTTTAACGCTTCGGCCAGCATTTCGTGCATCCGATCGTAATTGTCCGCCGATTCGAAAAACCGGATACCCCGATCGTAGGCGTGCCGCACCAGAGCGGTGAATTTGGCCTGCCCCAATCCCCGTTGCACGCTGCCGCCATCGCTGCCGGTTCCAAACGCCAGGCGAGTCACCTGGATACCGGATTTGCCCAGCGTCACCCAATCGGTTGCCGATCGCTTGACCGCCCTGGCTTCCGCCGCCCATCCGGCAGAAGAGCTTGCCAACACGCCCGCCGCCACGCTGCTTCGCAAAAAGTCACGCCGATTCAGGAGAGACATAAATCACCTCGTTTATAAAAATCTTTTATAAGCATAGACGAAATCCCTTCCAACTGCCAACACAAGTCAGCGAGAATTACCTGTTACGAGCTACGACGGGAACGATTTCCAGGCAGGAAGGTTTCGTGCGTCTTTCTCCCCCCCTTCGAGCCGCTATGATGTAGCTCGGTTTTATGGGAATGATTCCCGATTTGAACACGAACGATTACAAAGGATTGAAAGCATGTTTTGGAGAAAGAAAAAAGAGACGGATGAGGTTCAGCCATCCGCGATTGAATCCGGCAGCGCACCTCGCGAAACCATGGCGAACCGGGAACCGGATTCCACCGAGCCGCCTCCCCGGAAAGGATTGTTTGCCAAACTTCGCGACCGGTTGCGCGCCACCCGGGAATCGATTGCCCAGAAAGCGTTGAGCCTGTTTCGCCTGCGGGGGAAAATCGATGAAGACTTATTGGAAGAACTGGAAGAAGTGTTGATCTCGGCGGACGTAGGCGTTCATACGACACAGGAATTGATCCAGGAACTTCGCGACCGAATCCGCCGCGAGAAGAAAAAGGATTCGGAAGATTCCCAATGGTTGACCGATACCCTGCGAACCTTAATGCGCGAGATGCTGGAACAAGGCGAGCGTACACTGAAAACCGCGGCGGATGGCCCCAGCATCTATCTGATTATCGGCGTGAACGGCGTGGGTAAAACCACCGCGATCGGCAAGCTGGCGCACCGTTTGAAGTGCGAAGGGAAGAAAGTACTGATCGTTGCCGCCGATACATTTCGTGCGGCGGCCATCGAACAATTGGAAATCTGGTCGAAGAGGGCGGACGTTCCCATCGTTTTGGGACGAGAAGGAGCGGATCCCTCCTCGGTTGTATTTAATGCCATGAATGAGGCCAAAACCGGCAATCCCGATGTGGTCATTATCGATACCGCCGGGCGTTTGCATACTAAATCCAACCTGATGCAGGAACTAGCAAAGATGGGGCGGATCATCGGGCGCGAGTTCGACGGCGCGCCGCAGGAGATTTTACTGGTGCTGGACGCTTCCACCGGCCAAAACGCACTCTCGCAAGCCCGTCAGTTCTTGCAGTCCTGCGGGGTTACCGGATTGATCCTGACCAAACTGGATGGAACCGCCCGCGGGGGTGTGGTATTGGCCGTCCATAAGGAATTGAATCTGCCCGTGAAGTTCATTGGGGTAGGGGAAAGTATCGAGGACTTGGAGCCATTCGATCCCGACGCATTTACCCGGGCGCTGTTCCAGGTGGAAGGCGAGAACGGAGAAACCCAGGACGCATGACAGGATCACTCTCGCAGGAAGAGATTGAATAGTACGCAAGGGCTGAAATTCACCGCTATTGGCACTCACGCG
>CAZFOX010000712.1:0-3179 GCA_964520565.1 uncultured bacterium
CCCACCGTCTGGATTTGGCCGGATTGGATTGAATCCCCTGAATCGAGGAATGAAAGGGAGTACCCTTCTGTCGGGTAGAGCAATTTTCTTAATTACGTTCCAATTCGCGATTGAAAAAGCCAGAAAAGAATGGCTTTTTCGAAAATGGAACGTGAAAATTAATGCACGTACTTTTACGAACCGCTCTAATTCACGAACCGGCTTGAAACATACGAAAGCGAACCCGAATCCGCTACGCTATCGCCATTCACTTCCCTCGTTGACCCGCCACTCTCAAAAGATCATCCAGGATTCCACATTTGTTTGCTCTACTTGGATGTGAATCAATCCATTCTGGATTTCATAGGGCAGCAGATTGTATAAAACATCGAACAGGACGATTCGATCGACGACCAGTTCGAGCGTATCGATCTCATCCAATAGGTCTGATACCTTAAAACTCAAATCCAGAATCTTGCCATCTCCCGTAAAACCTTCCGATCGAATGCCACTGTATCGGAAAATCCCCGCGTCGTAATTGTATCGCTCTGGATTGATCGCGCTGAGAGAATCGGTGGCGAAGAAATCGTTGGATGTCGATTGCAGATCGAGAACGCCGTCGTCGTATAAAAGTCGAATGGAAAAACCGCCCAGATCGGCAGCGCCCTGAATCGATAAAGCGATATTGACGACCTCCCCAGGTTCAGCCTCGAGTTCCGACAGAGATACCTTAACCGGATCCCCATCGACCAGGAGTGAAACCTGATAAGGAGAGTTTTTGGCATCGCGATCTACGCTTTTTGCGATAGGCAGTTCAATCGGCAATAAGGAAAATCCAGCGGGAGCTACATGAGGCTGAATGGCATCCGCCCCACTCCGGGAAACACGCACCGGATTAGACGATCCCGTCGAAAGCGAATAGATTTCACGGCCTGAACCATAATCGGCGCTGTAATAGATTTTGTTTCCCGCTGGATTCCAGGCGGGATCGGTCTCGGCCGTTTCGTTTCCAGTGACCTGCTCGACGCCGCTGCCGTCCGCCTTCATCACGAAAATGTCGGGATTGCCATTGCGGGTAGAGACGAAGGCGAGTCGATCGCCGGAAGGAGACCAGGCGGGCGAAGTATTCTCTCCTTCGCCATGCGTGAACGATACCGCTTCGCTTCCATCGGCGTTCATCGTCCAAATATCCCATCCGCCGGAACGATTGGAGGCAAAAGCGATTTTATTTCCTTTGGGCGACCACACCGGTTGACGGTCGTCCGCGGGATGATTGGTCAAATTGAGAGGGGGAGCCGCTTCGACCACCGCTTCGATCATGAAATAACGCCAGTCGAAGGTCCAGTTTCCATCCGCCGCCGTGAATCGCCACGGAACGGAATAACTTCCCGACACGGCGAGACCCAATTCGGGGACATTATCCTGAAGAGGGGCAAACGCCACCAGAAAATCGGAAGGAATGGCCAGGCGATTGAGTAGCACCGAATGCCAACCCGCCTCGATAGGCGTGGTTTCGCCCTGATAAAGAAGACCGGCGGGCTGCCGGTTTTCCCAGCCGTAAACTCGCCACTGGAAAGCAGATGGATTCTCGATATAAAACCGCACTTCGGTAAGGAATCCGGGGACGCTGGTAAAATGAAGCGCCACTGCATCGTTTGCGAGCACCTTCAAATTTTTGCTTTTCGTTTGAGAATTATAAGACAGCAGCCCCGTCATACCCTCCGGAATCAGCCGGTATTGATATATATCGGCGCTCCCTTCCTGACCTGAAGCATAGAGAAACGATTGTCCATCGGACGACCAAGCGGGATCGTATTCCTCCGATGCGCTTTCGGCGGCTGGATATGCGTTTTGCCCGTTGTTATCCATAACCCAAACATCCCGATCTCCATTCTGGTTCGAAACGTAAAGGATTTTTCCCCCATTGGGGGAATATTTCGGATGGGTTTCAGAGCAAGAAGTATTCGTCAACCGTTGGGGCGTATTCTCCTCCACCGCCTGGAAAAAGAGATCCGACTGCGTGTCTTGTTTTTCCACATAGACAAACGGCTCAACCCGATTACCCGGGAATATTTCATTGGGGCCGAATTCCGAAGTATTCCCATCGGGATCGATTACAATCGCATGCAATTGCTGACCGAGAGGCGCATTGTACTTGATAAAAAAGTAATTCCCCTGAATGCGGGTCGAAGCCAGAAAGGTCTTGCCTTCATCGTCGGGATCGGCATAGACTTCCACCACGCTGCCGAGTGGCGCTTTCACGACACCGGAAAGATTTTCACCCATCCCGCTGATACGGCGCATAACCGGCGGTTCAATATTATTATTTCCACCATCCAAGCGAATGCCTTTTAAGAGATTTCCCGTGATTAGATTTCGCGTCAGGTTATTACGAACCGAATCGGCCCCTTGAACCAGAATCCCATTCTGGGCGTTGTACTGAATTTTATTCCCCTGAACGGCGTTATCGTGGGAACCTTCGCGAATGGCGATCCCATTTTGTTTATGATTATAAATTTCATTACTATCGATTCGCGCGTCGTGAATCCCTCCCGACAAGAGAATCCCCGTATTTGCGCCGAAGAAAATTTTCTGTGTGGGATCCTGAACTTCCAATTGATTAGATAGAATCTGAAGCCGGGTTTCCGATCCGCTAGCCCAAATATTAAACTCGCGGTTTTGACTGAGGAAATTCCCCTGGGACGGACCGAAACCGCCAATGGCAACGGGCTTCCCCGCCTCGGCCTGGATGCCGCCCTCCATATTGGATTGGATCGTATTGCCCTGGATCGCGATCAGGCCGGTTTTTTCACCTTGAATCCATATCCCTTTTTTCTTATTGTTCGCGATTCGTAATCCGGAACTTAATCCCCCGGACGCGCCGAGATAAATCGTATCGCAATTGTTCAGATAGACACCGCACCCCTCGTTACTTAGGCAATCCTGCAAATTACGATGGAGGCGGCCCAGACTCGATAGGTTGGTTATTAAGACCTTACGGCAATCGGTAAGACTGTAACCGTGTCCTTTATTATTGTATAACGCCACCCAATCGAGTGTTGCATTCTCGCACGAGCCGGTCATCGATACGCCATCTCCGCCATTCTCACGGATTTCACACCGGCGAATAGTGGTGTTCTTGGAATTCTGAATGCCGATCCCCCGTCCTTGATTGTTTTTCAGAGAGACGTTGTCGATCA
>CAZFOX010000713.1:0-3172 GCA_964520565.1 uncultured bacterium
CGGGCAGCCAGGGTGATGTTGTCCTTTTGTACGCCCCTCAGTGGTTTGTACACCTCGCGAAATATTTTGTTCCCAAAGCGCAACCCGAAAAAGCCCTTGCGCCGGAACCGGAACTCATCGACTCTAAAAAACTGCAACATTACGACGCATTACGAGCAGCGGTCATCACCTCGGTTTCCGCCAGCGTGATCGCCTTTGCCTCCGGGATGGGGCTTCCAGTATCGACAACGTACGTCGCATTTGCCTCTGTCGTCGCCACGGGATGGGCGGATAAGATTTTCCAACGCGGAGACGCACAATTGAAAATGGGTCGAACCATTTGGGTCATCACCTGCTGGTTCCTATCCGCCCTGCTTGCCGGATTATGTACCGCCTTTTGTTCCTCTGTTATTGCGTTCCTAGGCACCCTGGGAATTCTGATCTGTCTTAGTTTGAATTTAACCGTCCGTTGGGTCATGAAGCGAAAATCGGACGAACAGGAAGCACGATTGCAACGGGAAGCCGACGAACGCCGCCAAAAACTATTGGGTTCGTCTCAACCTTCCAAAGAAATCCTGTTTGCCAGCGAAACCGATTCTCGGGAAATGTAAGTATCTGATCGACTTAAACCGAAACGAATCATTACTTATTAACAATTCAGGCCGTACGGATGAGGAGCACTCCGTATGGCCATTACTATCTTATCCAAAATTTAACCTATCCATATAATTATCAAGAATTTACACACTCTTCCTCCAAACACCTTTCCAAAACCATTGCGAAAATTAGAATTTGGTTAGAAAATGATGAGGATTTGCCGAGACCCTCATTTCCAATATCTTCGGCATTTTTGTGTGATTGATCGAATAGGGTTTGGGAATGCTCACTGCATTAAGTGAGATTTCGGTCTACGAATACCAAACGTAATTCTCTTTGTAATTCCACACCATTAACGGTCCTTTACTATGTCCACACCAACGGGATTCCTTTATATAGCCAGCGGAATCTGTCTGCTTATGCTGGTTTGGCTTACAATCGAGGTAGGACGTAACGACGCCACCAACATTGTGAATGCGGTATTCGGTGCCCGAGTCATGCGCCGGAAAAGAGCGGTTCAACTCGCGGGAATCGCCGTCATCCTCGGCGCGTGGGCTTCTTCTCCCGTCATGGAAACCGCCCGCAAAGGCATCTTCGATCCTTCCCTTCTCTCTGTGAACGATGCCCTCACCATTTATCTATCCGTCTATTTGACCAATACGGTTCTGATGTATTCCTTTTCCGCCTTCGGAATGCCCATATCCTCCACGGCCTGCCTGGTCTTCTCTCTCTTGGGCGGAGGTTTGGCTCTAGGCGGTTTTGAAGTGATTCACTGGAATAAAAGCCGTGAAGTCATTCTGGCGATTATCTTTTCGATCTTCATCAGCGGGGCCTTCGGTTTTTTGATTCAGCGGGCGTTTCGCGGTGCGATCGGCAAGGATTGCGACGATCCGGAAAAGATCCGTTTGCACGGACCCTGGATCGCGGGAGCCCTGTTAACCGGTCTGGTTTACTTCATTCTGATGAAGGGAATGGAAGATGTTTCTTTTATCCAATTGATTCGGAATCACTCCATCGATGTGATGGGAGCGCCAACCGTCTTACTCTGCGTATGGTCTCTCATGGCGTTGTTGGTGTGGATCGTCATGCGATTGACAGGCGATTGGATCTATAAGAATCTGTTTGCCGTATTGGCGGTCGTTGGAATGCTGGCCATCGCGATCGCCTTCGGCCAGAACGACCTGGCCAACTGCGCCTCGCCCGGAATTGCATCGTTGATGATTCTGGAACAAGGAGTCGAAAACGCACACGTAGCGCATGAATACCCCGTTCGTTCGGAACAATTGTTATTCTGCGGCGCACTACTCGCTATGGGAATGATGACACGAACGGCTCAGCGTGTGACTCGCGCCGCCGTTAACACGGGCAGCCAGGGCGACATCGTTCGCCTCTATGCGCCGCAATGGTGTCTTTGGCTAGCACAGCGGTTTCTCCCCAAGACGCAGCCCGACCTGGCTTTAGCTCCTGAACCGGAATTGGGTGAGAAGAAAACGCACCATTACGATGCCCTGCGGGCGGCAGTCATTACATCGGTTTCTGGAAGCGTGATCGCATTCGCTTCGGGGATGGGCCTTCCCGTATCGACAACGTACGTCTCTTTCGCTGCCGTCATTTCAA
Source organism: uncultured bacterium (assembly GCA_964520565.1). Taxonomy (GTDB): domain Bacteria; phylum Hinthialibacterota; class Hinthialibacteria; order Hinthialibacterales; family Hinthialibacteraceae; genus CAZFOX01. The sequence goes on from CAZFOX010000713.1 coordinate 2,194, forward strand.
CTGGATGGGCGGATCGTATATTCCTCCGCGGCGACGCTCAATTGAAACTGGGGCGCACCATCTGGGTGGTATTCTGCTGGTTTTTCTCCGCAATTCTTGCCGGAGCGAGCACCGGCCTTTGTGCGAAGTTCGTCAACCTGACGGGAGTCGTGGGGATTGCATTGATTTTGGCGGTCGATCCAACCATCGTATTCTACATGAAAAAGAGAGCGGACAAACAGGAAAAACGGCTTCAATGGGAAGCCCTCGAACGCCGCAAGCGCCTGACCATCCCCGTATCCAATTCTCAACCCCTGCTATTTACACCGGAAGACATGGCAGATACGGATGAATCCGAAGATACCGTATTGGTTGAATTGGCGGATGATGAAATCCGATTCAAATGAGAGAGCCATGCATCACGATCGGCCCGCCAGAAATTTGCGGGCGAGGCCTTCTCCCTTTTTATCGCCGCTTTTCCGGGTGATGGTATCCACCAGAGCCTGGGGATGGCGCATATGCAGTTCGGCTTCTTCCCGGGTTACCAATCCACATTCATAGAGGCGGATCAAGGAAGCATCCATCGTTTGCATGCCGTCTTTGGTTCCCGTCTCTATCACACTATACAACTGGTGGGTTTTACCCTCGCGGATCAAAGCGGCGGAGGAGTGGACGTTACGCAATACTTCCACCGCCAACACCCGCCCATTTCCGGTAGATTTCGGCAACAGGCGTTGCGAAATCACCGCTTCCAGGCATAACGAAAGTTGAACGCGAACCTGCTGCTGTTGCCGCTCGGGGAATACATCGATGATCCGGTCAATAGTCTGCACGGCGTCGTTGGTATGCAAAGTGGCCAAAACCAGATGTCCTGTTTCAGCGGCAGTCAGCGCGGCCGCAATCGTTTCCAGATCCCGCATCTCGCCGACCAGGATCACATCGGGATCCTGGCGCAGGCAATATTTCAAAGCCGTGGAAAAAGCCAGCGTATCGCCGCCCA
>CAZFOX010000714.1:0-3169 GCA_964520565.1 uncultured bacterium
CCGGCAATGGGAGCATTGAAAATCGCAGAAATGGCGGCGGCGGTACCGCATCCCACCATCGTTATGCGCTGCCGTTCGTTGAGGGAGAACAGACGCGCGATGGACGATCCGATCGACGAACCGCTCACCACGACCGGTGCTTCCGGCCCGGCAGAACCGCCGAAAGCGATGGTACACAGGCAGCCTAGAAGATGCGATATCGACGACCGGAAACGCAACAATCCCCCCTTGCACGATACGCTGTGGATGACGGCGGGGATGGCGTGACCGGCTCCTTCCCGGAAGACCGTCGACAGGACGAAAATCGATAGAACCGCTCCGATGGCCGGGAAGATAAAATAATACCAGCCGGTGTGAAAACGGTGGAGAAACTCCGAGCAGAATTCGATGGAATGGTTGAGTGCCACCGCCGCCAGTCCACCACAGATCCCAACCGGTATCCCGAAGAGGATCAGCATGAAATGTTCGTCGATGACGGCCGCGCACCAGCGGATTGGGGACAGAAGAAAATGGAAAAGTCGCCGAGTGGACTGCATGGAGATGAATCCAATTACATTCGTTTCGATGTTTCCATCGCGTTCTCGATTCGTTCCAACCAGCGGCATAAGGAATCCAGATCGGGGGAGGAATGCAGGAATGCCATAAACGATTCATCCCGAAGGCAGTATCCAAGCCGGGCCAGCATTTGCAGATGGATTTTGGTGCTGGGCGAGAGCATCAACCACAGGACAAATACTGGCTCGCCGTCGATCGCCATGTAATCAATCGGCGTATGCAGGAAACAGACGGAGATCGCCGGTTTATCCGAAGCGTTTTTGAGCGGCGTTCGAGGATGCGGCACCGCGACTCCATGCCCGATTCCCGTCGAAGCCAGCGCTTCTCGTTCCAGTAATTTTTTGAGCAACGCTTCTCGATCCACTTCCTGGGGTAAAATAATTGTGTCCACAGCAGAGGTTAAGACGCTTTTTACATCTTTCCCTAAAATACCAGAGTAAACGCCGCCGATCCGAATGGCGTTCACCAGGCTAGGATTTCCCGGTGGAAGAGAAGCGATCGCCGGTTTTTGATCCATCCAGGTCATATTACGCGAATCGGCCCATTCTTTCAGGCGGTTTTTATTAAAGACAATTTCGTCTCCCACCCGGCGGTAGGGGATTGCGCCTTGCCGAATCCATCGTTCCAGGGCATGTTCGGAAACCGCCAGCAAGGTAGCGGCCATGGGGATATCGATATAAGTACTATCTTCTTGAGAGGCGTTCATATAATTTCCGGAGTCAATTCAGCATTCTTCTCTCTAACACTAATAGTTGCTTCTTCGATCTCACCTGTCAATCGAAGGCTGGCAACATTTATAAAAAACCAATCTTTGCCCCCTGGCAGTCTGGTTATTTAATATTATTGGATTAAAGCATACTGTGAACCAATCGACGAATCGGATCGTTATTGGATATTCTATAAAACAAAGGTATTTTGAATATTCAAAAGTATTACAAGGGCGGAGAATACGTCGCCCTTGGCACCCATTCCGTTGAAAAAGGGTTTCTTGTTATCATGTCCCCGGCATCAGCCGGAGCAGGATCGCAATTACATTGCGATACGTACGTGTCATTGCGACCGAAGTGAAGCAATCTGAAAGTCCAATCATGGGTTTTTTTTCGGTATTTTTTCTGGCCGCTCTAGAAAAACGGATTTTCTCATTGAATCATGGTAGGAAGCAAGCGATGATTAAAAAAAGAACCTGGAAGGAAAGGATCGATCATGAACCGTTGGATTACTTTGATGGCTTTTTTCTCTATCGCGTGTGGCGCGATGGCGGCTCCCTCTCTGGATTTATCTCATTGTGATTCGTGGACGATAGTCACTCCCGAAGACGCCATTCCCAGCGAACGGTATGCCGCCCAGGAGTTCCAGGGTCTTTTGAAACAAGCTGTTGGAGTGGATCTGCCAATTGTATCGGTGGCTTCCCGAGCGGAAGGGAATATTTTTATCGGATTTTCACCGGCTCTTCGGACTGCGTTTCCCGGGTTTGAGATTGACGGTTTGGGAGAAGAAGGTCTGCGAATTCGGATTCAAACCAATAACATCGCCATCGCCGGAGGCCGTCCGAGGGGGACGTTGTATGGCGTCTATGAATTTATGGAACGGTATCTGGGCGTGCGATTTTTGACACGGGATCATACGTATATTCCACGGCGATCCACAGGGAAAGTGCCTTGCGAGGAATGGTCTTACATTCCTCCTTTTACTTTTCGTTGGAGTTATTATAAAGAAAACGCCGATTATCCCGATTTTGCAGCTCGCCTGCGGGTGAATACGACTACACACGATGAAAAACTGGGTGGAATTACTCACCAAAATCTTATCAGTCACTCTTTCGGGCATCTTCTTCCAGTCTCGAAATATGGGAAAGACCATCCAGAGTATTTCGCGTTAGTGGATGGCGAGCGGAAATTACAGGCGGGGTGGGATGCGCCGGAACTGTGCGTTACGAATCCCGAAGTTATTGAAATCGTCGCTCAGAATGTCATTAACGATCTCGATAAGCATCCCGATCTGCAAAATTATTCCGTCAGTCAGAATGATAACGACGCGTACTGCCGTTGCGAAAGATGCGAAGCCATTAACCAGCGCGAAGGGACGCCGATGGGTTCCAATCTGGCCTTTGTGAACGCCGTGGCGGAACGGGTGGAGAAGAAACACCCGAATGTCAAGATTGGAACGCTGGCTTACTGGTATACCCGTAAAGCGCCCAAGACCATTAAACCTCGCCATAACGTGCAGATTCAGTTGTGCAGTATCGAGTGCAGCACCTTGCAGCCGCTCGACGATCCCCATTGCGCCAAGAACCGGGAATTTTGCCAGGATATGAAGGATTGGAGCGCGATTTGTAACGATATCTGGATTTGGAATTACAACACCAATTTCCGTTATTACGACCTGCCGTTTCCCAACCTGCGGGTGATCGGGCCGAATATCCGTTATTTTTTGCAGAATAACGTCAAGGGCGTTTTCATGCAGGCCAACGGCAACGGGAATACGGGCGAGATGTGCGATTTGCGGAATTACGTTCTTTCCCGGTGCCTATGGAATCCGAAACTGGATAGTTGGGCATTGGCGAAAGAATTTTGCGAACTGCATTACGGGAAAGCGGGTAACACGGTTTTTCGTT
>CAZFOX010000715.1:0-2073 GCA_964520565.1 uncultured bacterium
GATGCTTTTTCATTGGAACGCCGCCTGGCTGGTAATCCCGCTGATCCTCTTGGCATTGCCTTCGATTCTCGCCCTGTTCACCGGTTCTCCGTACGTCCCCACCAGCCGGAAAGCCGTCGAACGCATGCTGGATATGGCAAACGTTCGCCCGGGCGAAATCGTGATCGATCTGGGATGCGGGGATGGCCGGGTTCTTCGGGAAGCGTCTCGCCGGGGTGCCCAGACCATCGGTTATGAAATATCGATTTTCATGTTTCTGATCGCCCGTCTTCTGGGCGGGGGCGAGGTTCGCTTCCATAATTTCTGGAAGGCGGATTGCCGCGATGCCGATGTGGTCTTTATCTTCCTGGAAAAACGCTTTCTTCCCCGGTTCGAACGCGAAATCTGGCCGCAACTCAAACCGGGCTGCCGTGTCGCCGCCTATACGTTCCCCCTGCCTTCCATTCAACCGTCCTACACCGATTCTCTTCAGATATTTATTTATGTAAAGGACTGATTTTTTATGGGTTCCATGCACCCTTACTTCTGAGCCATTCACGTTATAATGTTTTCAAAAATCTGAATTTGTGATATTTTACTAGAAACCATTATCCACTCCAAAAAAACGAAGGGATTCTTTTTGTTATGGGTTTTCGTGTTTTGCCGTTTCTATTGGCCATGCTGCTTATTCCGCTTTCTAGTATCGCCGAAGTAGTTATCAATGAACTCAGTTACGATCCTGCCGATTCCGGCGAAGAAGGCGGCGCCTTGCGCGAATTTGTTGAATTGTATAATCCGGATGCCAATTCCATCGACCTCGGTGGATATGCTTTTGACGATGGGATTGTTTATACCTTCCCCCAGGGAACTCAACTGAAACCGAATTCGTATCTGGTCGTCGTCCGCGTTCCCACCCTCGCCATGTGGCGCAATCGCCCATATACCGTGCTGGGGCCTTACGAAGGGAAACTCTCGAACGGGGGCGAGAAAATCGTCTTGAAACGCCCCGATGGTACGATCGCCGATCAAATCAAATACAACGACGATTTCCCCTGGCCGCGCGGCTCGGACGGCTACGGTCCAACCCTGGAACGCATCGCCTGGGATCTCCCCACCGACGATTATCACTCCTGGCGCGCTTCTCTGGTCGATAATGGATCGCCGGGTGCGGTCAATACGGTCGCAGGAACGCCCCCCCGCCCCATTATCCGCGCTCACGAGATCGTTCCAAAAAATCCCTCGTCTTCCGATTCAATCCAAGTCCGCCTCGGGCTCGACGCTCCGAACGTCGTTTCCGCCGCCTATCTTCGCTGGGAAGCCAACCAGAAATCCGTTACCAAAGGCATCGTTAATTGGGACGATACCTGGCGGTATTGGAAAGGGCGAACCGCCCCATCGAGCGCTTTGGAGTGGACTGCCGCCGGATTCAATGATGCTTCCTGGCCCGAAACGATGGGTGGATTCGGCTACGGCGATCTGGATCAGGTCAATACGGAATTATCGGATATGCAGGGGAATTATTCGACGGTATTTATTCGGAAGAAATTCACTGTGTCCGATCCCGCTGCTTTGGGAATCCTGGCGTTGAATATTTATTACGACGATGGATTCATCTGCTATATTAACGGCCGGGAAACCGCGCGGTCGTATGCGCCCGCCGTGTACGATTACCGCTCTGTCTCCGATGGAAGCCACGAATCGGAAAATTCCGAAACCTTCGAACTGGGCAATGCATCCGATCTCCTCAAAGCGGGAGAAAACGTCATTGCCCTGGTCGGATTGAATATTACCCTAGCCAACAGCACCGATTTCGTTCTGGCGGCGTCTCTTCTCTCCTCCGCTCTATCCGGCGGCAACAGCCGTCTTCCGATGACGATTGCGGCGGAATGGGTGGGCGGAGCGACGTATCAGGCCACCATTCCCGCTCAACCCAACCAAACCCTGGTGCGGTATAATGTGGAGGTGCAACTCTCGAACGGGCAGACGCTCTATCTGCCCCACGAGGCGGAACGCAGGCCGTTTGAATCGTTTTTTGTCTATGACAACGATATTCCCGCCAACCTGCAGGCCGAATACAGCGATGTGCTGCTGGGT
>CAZFOX010000715.1:2083-3167 GCA_964520565.1 uncultured bacterium
CCGCCAACCTGCCGATCCTCTGGCTGTACCCCAATCAAACCACACGATTAACACAGAAATCGCGCGCATTCTCCGGCGTGGTCGTCAAACCGCTCGGCAACGATCCGGTTCAGGTTTTCGACGGAGCCACCATCACCGCCGCCCGCAATGGGCATAAGGTTAAATTCCTGAAAGGCGAGGAATTCCGCGAGGATCGCACCATCAATCTCAGCCTCGAATCGCCCCGGGAAGGCACCACCGCCGGGCCGCAATCGCCTCATGTGGAACATATTTCCTATCAGTTGTTCAAGGATTTTGGCGTATTGACGCCTCGTTGCGACTGGTTCCGGGTGATCGAAAACAACGCCCATTCCCAGCGAGTCGCCATTCAACAGCCTAACGAGCAGTTCTTGAAAATCAATGAACGGGACCCCGAAGGAAATCTCTATAAAATCGCTTACAACGAAGCTGGCGGGTATACCAAAAAGACCAACCTGGACGAAGGCGACGACGACTACCGGGAACTGTTCCAGTACGTCAACAAGAACAATCGCACCACCCTGGCTCAATCGCTGCGCAAATATTTGGTCGTCGAAGAAGTCATGGGATACGATGTCGCCATGTTTCTCCTCAGCCATTGGGATGGTTTTAAAAACAACATCTTCCTCTATCACAACCCACCGCCTCTCGATAAATGGGAAGTCATACCCTGGGATGTGGATAAAACCTTCGGATATACCGACAGCGATCCCATGTATTGGGAAATGCCTATCGATTTTTACCTGACGGGAATCGCGCCCGGTTCACCCGAACTGACCAGCCGGAACCTGGATGGCCCCATCTGCCGCCCGTTCCATATGGATAACGAACTCAATCAGGAATTCATCCGGCGGGTGGCGGAGGCTCTGGACGGTCTCTTCTCGCTTTCGCGTGTGGGCGGCATGATCGACGACGCCCAAAACCTGCTGCTGGCCGATCTGGATCTCCAGGAACAATATACGGGCGCTATCAATTCCAAACGGCGAAATCAGATTTTGCAAGCCAGCGAGACCATGCATTATTTTCTGACAAACCGGCATCAGTTCCTTCGAACGCAGCTGCCATC
>CAZFOX010000716.1:0-3162 GCA_964520565.1 uncultured bacterium
TCCGCGAGAAAATTCAATGCGGTGAAATTCGCCTCTAAACCAGGTATACTTTCCTCATATAAACGAAAATGGTCTGGCTTTTTTCCTGGCGCGGCTTCAAAAAAAGGAATTTCTGGGCGATCATATTAGACAATGAGGTGATCGAAAATGACCAAAAAAGACCGAAGCGGATTTACTTTGATCGAATTGTTGATCGTTGTAGCGATTATTGGAATCCTGGCGGCCATTGCGGTACCCAATTTCCTGAACGCCCAGACGCGCGCCAAGATCGCCCGGGTGGCCGCCGATATGCGGAATATCGGCGTGGCTTTCGGCGCGTATGCGACCGATTACAACGAGTATCCTCTGGGGATCATCTCTTTCCTGAATCCACGCCAGGCGCATAGTTGGGGTTTCCTGCCGGAAGGGTTGACCACGCCGGTCGCTTATCTAAATAACTTGCCGGTGGACGAGTACAACCTGGGTTATAAGATATACGGACAAAACGATAGTACGGGTTCTCTGAAGCGAGACGATCCGCACGTGCGTTACCGTACCGCCCGCCGTAAGCCTTATCTAGGGCCGGGAGCGGGTAACACCCTTGAGGGATGGCAACAGGGTTGGAAGAACATGCTGGCCCGGACGAGGATCGATGGCGAGTACATTCTAACCAGCCCCGGGCCGGATAAGGTGGAGGATATCCTTCCGGCCTACAATCCCCAGGTTTATGCGGTCAGTAACGGACTTTTAAGCTCGGGCGATATCGTCTATACGCCCGGCGGACTTGCTGGGATATAAAACGGACGAACGGATTCGAAAACGGGAAAGCGGATTGGATTGCATTCCGCTTTCCCGTTTCTTTATTGTCTCATTATCGGATCAAGCTGGTCTGAGTCGCTTCCTCGTTCAGTTTGACGCGGCAGTTGTTGCGATACGCCAGATTGCCCAGATGGGGGCCGCAGACGGCAGTGTGGCCGACCTCGACCGGGGCGTTGGGTTCCTTGCGGCTCTTGATGCAATCGAGGAAGTTCTCGATATGCGGCTCATCGGGAAGATCGCCATCGAAGGCGATGCGCGCCTTTTCGGGCAGGTCTCGATCCTTGGGTTTATCCTCGTCCATGTACACTTTGAACCCGAAACGGTGCAGGTGCATGGTTCCCTTTTCGCCCTGGAAGAAGATATGCCACCAGTCGTTAAAACTGCTGGTGTAATTGATCGTCCAGGTGGCGACGAAATTTTTGTATTGCAGCGTGGTGGAGAAGACATCGGGCGCGTCGGCGCCTTCCATGCGCTTGATGTATCCGAATCCATCCGCTTCGAGCGGCGTGACCTGACCCATGTACCACTGCACGACGTCCATGATGTGCGTGCCCTGGTCGTTGGATATCCCGCCGGAGAACGGCCAGAAAACCCGCCAGTTGCGTACGTATTTGGGCTGGAAGGGAACGTCGGTGTGCGGCCACTGGAAGCGATTCCAGTCGATTTCGAAGCCGAGCGGATCGTTATTCTGTTTGCCGGAAGCATGCCAGTTCCATTCCGCTTTCACGAACGTAACGTCGCCGAGGACGCCGGATTGAATTACTTTCAGACCCTCGTGGATGAGGGGGGCGCTGCGGCGTTGCATGCCGATCTGCACGATGCGGTCGGTTTTGCGTACTTCCTTCACCGTCCACGCGCCTTCTTCGATGCTATGCGACATGGGCTTTTCGCAATACACATCCTTGCCCGCCTGGACGGCGGCCACGGTCTGTTTGCAGTGCTGGTGTTCGGGTGTGCCGATCAACACGGCGTCGATGTCTTTTCGCTCCAGTAACTTTTCAAAATCGCGATACACTTCGATCTTGCCGTCGTTGTTGATCTGCGCGCTTTCCAGTCCGTCCTTGATCCGGGGTTCGCTGACGTCGCAGACGGCGACGAACCGGGCATCGCGCCGGATCATCTTCCGCATCACGTCGCATCCGCGCCCGCCGGAGCCGATGATTCCCATGACCGGATTTTCGTTCGCGCCGAAAACCGTATGGGGGACATACAGGGGAGCTGCGAACGCAGCCCCGGCTACGGCCGAGGTCTTTAATACACTTCGCCGATTCATTTTTTGTGTCATTCTCAAAATCCTCCGTAATGGGTTCTATGGAACCAAGTTTATTTAAAGTCCCGCTTTATCGATGGCTTTTTGGAGTTCTTCCAGATGGCGCGGAACCGCTTCTTTGGGTTCTTCCTTGCCTTCGTATTCCAGGGCTACATAGCCACGGTATCCCGCCTGGCCGAGAATGCCGACGAGCCGGTCAAAATCGGCGGGGATTTTCTCTCCGCCCTGGGGACGAATTTCCGTCTTGATCTGGGCGTTGACCGCGAAGGGCGCGATCATCTCCAGCGATTTGTAGGGATCGGGGGTATTGAAATTGCCGGAATCGAAATTCACGCCGAACCAGTCCGATTCGACGCCATCGACGATTTTCAACAAGTCTTCCGGTTCGGATACGATCCCGCCGTGATTTTCCAGCGCGAGGAAAACGCCTTTCTGCGCGGCGTACTGGCAGGCTTCGCGGGTGGTTTCGATCGCCCACTGGATCGCCTGTTCCTTGGTGGCATCCTTGGGCGCCTGTCCGGCAAAGATACGGATGCAGGGCGCGCCGAAAATTACGGAATAATCCACCCAATCCTTCACCCATTGCAGTTGCTTTTCCCGATCCGTCCCGGGAGGGTACGTGAAGGTGTTGCCCACGGCGGTTCCGGAGATATCCAATCCCAATAGATGCGCCTTGCGCTTGAATGCCAGCAGGAATTCCGTCGTGAGGGGATCGGGGAAATAATAGGAAGTGGGTTCGGATGCGCCGAGTCCCAGTTTGGCGCATTCATCCAGAAAATCCACGATGGTCATGCTGGGCGGTTTTTCCTCTTTCATGTATTTCCGGTAGGAATATCCCGCCAGGCTGAGTTTCATGCGCGCGCCGAACGGGCGCTGAATGGGAGGCATCGCATCGGCCGGGCGCGACAGCGCCGCCCCTGCGGCCAGGACGCTTGCCTTCAGGAAATTTCTCCGAGGGGTAAATCTGGACATAAGCGTTCCTTTCTCATTTATGCTGACGCTCTATCATCAGCCATGAATGGCCCCATGTCCAGGTGGATTTGATGGGACACGCTGCGCTTTGTCCCATCCTACGGGTGGCGTATTACCTTTCG
>CAZFOX010000717.1:0-3158 GCA_964520565.1 uncultured bacterium
GGAAACTGGCGCGGTAGTAATTGTCCGGAGCGACGCCCTCCAACACCGTATCGCGGGTGGCGTCGTGGATCCCCTCGCGTTGGAGCGTTTCCACTTCCTGCCGGGGCAGTAACACCTGGGCGGCTTTGACGCCATGCACGGTGGCGAGGAAGAGGCCGCCGGATTTAAGAATGCGCCGCATTTCCCGCAGCCACTCAATTTGGTTTTCACGATCCAGATGAGTTAACACCGAAAACGAGACGATGAGATCGAATTGGCCGTCATCGTAGGCGGTGGGGGGATGAAGGGGAATCGTGCGGAAGGTTCCCTGGGGGAAATGGGACGAAGCCCACTCGACGGCTTCGGCGTCGATGTCGCAGCCGTGAACGGTTGGTATTCCCGAATCTTTCAGAAAAAAGCCGGTCAACCTTCCGCTTCCGCATCCCCAATCCAGCATGGTCTGGATGCGTTCGATGCGGGAATGTTTGCCGATCAGGCGTACGAACTCCCGGTAATTCTGCGCTCCTTTCAGCAAGTAAAACTCCGGGCTGTCGGAACCATCCACCCGCGCAAGGAGTTTGAGGGGCGGAGCGGGCATAGTTTGATACAAATCGCAGAAGAATCCGGTTTCCAAAGAATCGGCTTCGCGTCCGCCTGCGATGCAGGCGATGCGGATATCCAGCATGCCGCACCGGTCCTTCGCCAGAAGCGGGGCTCGGAAGCGAAAACCGCTGCGATCCGAGTTGGGAATATCGGGTAACCCCCTTCCCACGTCGGCTCGAAGAACCAACTCTCCCGGAGGTTGTTCTTCGCCGTTCAGATAGAGAATAAGTTTGTCGTAGGGGCCTTGTTCGTGTAACACCCACCCGGAAATCGCCAAATGGCCTTGCTCGCACCAGACGCCGTCGAAATAGCCACGGAATATCCGGCCACCGGCCGCCTTGCGCCAGAATCGTCCCATTCGTTGAAGCAGATTGATCACCGGGATTCCCGCCTTTTAGGTGAATCGTCCCCATCAAGATAAAGCAACACCGTGTGTTTCGAAAGGGATAACCGATCGGTGATTTTATCGGCACACTGTGTTATAATGCCAGAGATCATCGAACGGAGGTACGCCATGCCGCATCCGAAAGAAAAAAACGAAAAGTACACCTACCAGGATTATTGCCAATGGCCAGACGAAGAGCGCTGGGAGATCATCGATGGGATCGCCTACGATATGTCCCCCGCGCCCAACATGCGCCATCAGGGTATATTATTGAGTTTATCGCGAATCGTTAGTACTTTTTTAATTGGCAAACCATGCGTTCCGCGATTCTCCCCGATCGATGTTGTCCTTTCCGATTACGACGTCGTTCAGCCGGATCTAATCATTGTATGCGACCGAAACAAAATCACCGAAAAGAATATCCAGGGAGCTCCCGATGCCGTGTTCGAGATCATCAGTCCATCGAGCTCGAAAAAAGACCGCTGGATCAAACAAGCGTTGTATGAAAAATCCGGAGTGAAGGAATACATTATTATTTTCCCCGATGGAAATTACCTGGAACGGTATATCCTTGGCGAGGATGGCCGATTCGACCGGGGCGAAATGCTGGAAGAAAAAGACACCCTGAAGTTAAAGAGCGTTCCGGGAGTTGAGATTCCTTTGGGCGAGGTTTTTGCCGACGATCTGCAACCGGAATCCGCCTGATTGAAACGGAGAAAGCCATGCCGATACCCAAGGAAAAGAACGAGAAATTCACCTACCGGGATTATTGCCAGTGGCCGGACGAAGAACGCTGGGAGATTATCGACGGGATCGCCTACGATATGTCCCCCGCACCGAGTTTTCGCCATCAATCAATATTGGCAAATCTATCTATGATTGTTGGTACTATCCTAAAAGGAAAACCATGTCAGTATGGTTTTGCCCCAACCGATATCGTTTTGTCTGAAACCGATGTCGTTCAGCCGGATTTGTTTATCGTCTGCGACCGGAGTAAGATCACGGAAAAAAACATTCAGGGTGCGCCCGACGTGGTGTTCGAAATCATCAGTCCCCACACATCCAAAAAAGACCGGTGGGACAAGCGCGCGTTGTATGAAAAATTCGGGGTGAGAGAATACGTGATCGTTCATCCCGAAGCGAAATACGCCGAGCGATTTTTGCTGGGCGAGGATGGAGCGTTCGACCGGGGGGAGGCTCTGGATGCCAAAGATACCCTGACGTTGAAAGCGGTCGCCGGTCTGGAGATTCCATTGTTCGAAGTGTTTGAGATCGATTTTTTGGATTCCTAAACATTTGTACTGGCGGGAGCTGATTTTTTTTTGACTTGCAGGAGTAACCGCCCTACTGATTGATTCCTTGTTTTGGATACAATTCATTCTAAAGAGCAGAATATATTGTGCATCCTGTTATTGAGTAGAAACCCAATGGGAGGTCGTTCACGGATATCATGAATACATGGAAGGCATTCACGCTGATCGAACTGTTAATCGTTGTCGCCATTATCGGTATTCTGGCCGCCATCGCCGTGCCCAATTTTCTGAACGCACAGATCCGCGCCAAGATATCGCGGGTACAATCCGATCAAAGTGCCTATGCGACGGCGATGGATATGTATCAACTCGATAACGGCAATCATTTTCCCCATCAGGATCAGATATGGCGTATTACCTCGCCGGTTTCTTACATTGCCGGACTCAATCCCGATCCCTTCGCACCGGCCATCCCCGGCCGTTTTAATTTCGTTCATGCTTACGATCCTTTTTATTTCATAACGACGCAGCCCGATCCCAACACGATAAATGAGAATCTGCTTGCCGACTTCAACATCTGGACGGGATATCCGAACCAATGGACGGGGGGAACTAACGATCGATCGATGGCGGGAACCGTCCGGTATCAGATCCGCAGCATCGGCCCCAACCGGTATAACGAATACGGAATGCGGTTCGACGCCACCAATGGCCTGGTCAGTAACGGAGATATCAACCGCTTTGGGCCGGGTAATATCGACCGGCCTTATGGAGGCTGGCCGGGGGCGTGAGGTGGCTTTGATGGGACACGCTGCGCTTTGTCCCATCCTACGGGTGGCGTATTACCTTTCGGCTCGGCGGGAGGGCGGGTTTGAAACCCGCCCCTACGAGTCATGAGGGGGGGATTATTTGCGGGGGATGAAGCGGATGAGGGGGGC
>CAZFOX010000718.1:0-3145 GCA_964520565.1 uncultured bacterium
GTTCGATTCGAAGAATCCATCCCTCTGGAAATATACCATCGGACGGTAAACCCCACCCCTGCCGAAGCGGCGGAGTGGATCGGATTGTTGATCGACGAAGTGATCCAGTTTCCCATGTGGATACCGATGAGCGAGATTTGGGAACGATTGCAGGAAAAAGAACCTCTCGAAAGGTCGCGGGATTTTCAGCGGGCAATTCAACGAAAAGACGCGCAGGCGGTTCGTCGATTAATGGAGAGTGAGGACGATGAAATCGCCGCATGGCATCCTTACGAGCGGTATCTGTTGGGTGTGCTGTCGTTACGCGAAAAACAGATCGCCAGGGCAATGGCGTTGTTTCAATCGCTGGCCGTTTCCGATTCATCCTGCGCCGTTCCGGCGGCTCTGCGTTTGGCCGATCTTTTTCTCAAATCCGGACAGACAGCGGAAGCCGTCTCGGTATTGATGCGGGCGTGGAGCCTTCAACTTTACGAACCGAAGATTCACGAAAGTCTGGCGAAAGTGTATGAGAATGATGGCCAAGTACTACAGGCAAATTTCTTCCGGACGTTGCAAAAACCAATCGAACAATTGGCGCACCGCAACGACCAACCGGAGTTATTTAGCCGTATTTGTCAATTATTAAGGGATAATAAATTGAACGATTGGGCGCTGCTTTATGAAAACGAATCGGCGCACCATACAAATACTGCCTCCCTCCCATAAAATCTATGGGATGTTCGTTCCCTCTCGGAGATAGAAGCACGATATAATAACGGAAGCCGGGATTCTATGACTTCCCCGCCTCGAATGAAAGAGTGAAATCGCATGGCCGATTATAATAAAGTAGGATTATTGACGTTGCAGGACGATCGGTTTTTGATGTGCCGCAAAAACCATACGACCTCGAAACTGATCCTTCCGGGCGGCTGTATCGAGCCGGGCGAATCGCCGTTGGACTGCCTGAAGCGGGAACTCCGGGAGGAACTGGGCGATGTATCGGTGACGAATCTTCTCTATCTGGGAACCTATCGGGATCGCGCCGCCTCCGACAATCCAACAGTGGTGAAATCCCTGGAAATTCAACTCTATCAAGGCGATCTAACCGGTGAACCTGTTCCTCATTCGGAAATCGTGGAACTGGTCTGGTTCGGATCGGAATCTGGTTGGGATTCCTTGACGCCGATTATGATTCACCGCATTCTGCCCGATCTGCTGAAACGCGGAATTCTACCCTGGCACATCTCCCCGGCGCGATTCGAAAGTATCTCGCACGAAGAATGAGCGAAAGAACGATTGATGAACCGGATTGAACTTCTGGCTCCGGCCAAAGACCTGGAATGTGGAAAGACCGCCGTCGACAACGGAGCGGATGCCGTTTATATCGGCGCTTCACGCTTTGGAGCGCGTGAAAACGCTGGCAATCCGATAGCGGATATCGCTACTCTGATCGAATACGCTCACCAGTACTGGGTAAAAGTCTACGCGACGGTTAACACGCTGCTTTTCGACGAAGAAATTCCCCAGGCGGTGAGGTTAATCGAACAACTCTACGAAATCGGCGTAGATGGGCTGATCGTTCAGGATATGGGTCTTCTCGAATGCGATCTCCCGCCCTTGCCTCTCATTGCCAGTACGCAGATGCATAACGACACGCCCGAAAAAGCGGCATTTTTGCAAGGCGTGGGTTTCCAGCGCATGATCCTGGCGCGGGAACTTTCGTTGGCTCAAATCGCCGCGATTCACAAAGCCGCGCCACAGATCGAATTGGAATGCTTTATTCACGGCGCGTTATGCGTCTGCTTCAGCGGACAATGCACCATGAGTTACGCCCTGGGGGGGCGCAGCGCCAACCGGGGGCAATGCGCGCAACCCTGCCGTAAATCCTATACGCTCCTGGACGGCCAAGGAAACTCGATTGGCGGAGAACGGCATTGGCTCTCGATCCGCGATTTGAATCTCACCGATTTTCTCCGGCAACTGATCGAGGCGGGGGTGTGTTCGTTCAAGATCGAAGGCCGCCTCAAAGACCGCGCCTATATCGCCAATGTAACCGCGCATTACCGGAAGCGCCTGGATGCTATTCTGCCGGAGATGGGATTACGCAAGACTTCTTCGGGAACCTGCCAGTTCGACTTTGAACCTAATCCCGATATAACGTTCAACCGGGGATTTACAACCTATTTCCTGCATGGCGGCAATCCACGCGTCGGCAGCATCGATACGCCCAAGATGATGGGCGAACGAATCGGGCGGGTGGTTGCCGTTCGCGATGGGGAAATCATCGTAGATTCGGCGATAACGCTGCATCCGGGTGACGGTCTCTGTTTCCTGGATAAAAACCGCCGTCTTTGCGGGACGCCGCTCAATGCCGTTCGCGGCAGGGCGCTAGTTCCGGATAAAGGGGTAGGAATCGAGAAAGGAACCGTCCTGTATCGCAATCGCGATCATGAATTCCTAACCCGTCTTCAAAAGAGCCGCACTCAACGGTAATTTGC
Organism: uncultured bacterium; assembly: GCA_964520565.1. GTDB lineage: Bacteria > Hinthialibacterota > Hinthialibacteria > Hinthialibacterales > Hinthialibacteraceae > CAZFOX01. The sequence continues at coordinate 2,478 of CAZFOX010000718.1, forward strand.
CGTTTCTTTCAACCTGAAAGAAACGGACGGCGGCTTGTTATTAACACTCATAGATGAAGACGGCGTGACCGCGGAACATTCTTTACCCGGGCCGTTGGAACCGGCCAGGAAACCGGAAGGGGCGCTCGAAACCATTCACCGGCAATTAACGAAATGCGGCGGCTCGGAATTTGTCTGCCGGGATATAAATCTCGATTTGAATCGTCCTCCATTTTTACCCATCTCGGCGTTGAATGAATTTCGCCGGGAAGCCCTGGGAAAACTACACACGGCTCGGGAAAAATCTCGTCCCACCCGCAAGGGCGGATCCATTCGCAATAATCTGCCCTATCCGGCTACTGAACTCACTTTCCTGGGCAATGTGTTGAACCGCTTCGCCGAGGCATTCTATCGGCGGCATGGAGTGACAAGAATCGAACCCGCCGCCGAATCGGGACTCTTCATGCCAGGCCGCAAGGTGATGACTACCCGGTACTGTATCCAACGCCAATTGGATCGATGTCCTAAAATGGGGAACGCCTCGACGGATTCCAAACCTTGTTTTCTTGTGGACGAAGAAGGCCGCCGGTTCGAACTGCGTTTCCGTTGCGACCGATGCGAAATGGATGTCATTTTGCTTGAGAACAACGATAATCCGGCCTAGGTTTATCTTGCAGCGATTGCCTTTC
>CAZFOX010000719.1:0-3139 GCA_964520565.1 uncultured bacterium
GGTGACAAATCCATTCTGCCCACAGTAAACACCAGAATATCCTGACCTTCCTTACAGGCAGCCAGATCCCGCCAGGATCGTTTCCAGTCGAATACCAGAAAGGGTTTGTTCTTCTTCAGGAAATGCCAGGCCAGTAGACTGGCGGTGTTGGTTTTTCCCGAACCGGGAGTACCCACAATGATCGCATTGCGGATGAATTCCTCTTCCCGCAGGCCGAATGGGGTGAAGAGTTGTTTGCCGTATTGCACATGACCTAGTTGGTAATCCCCCCAGGCCTGCTTGGGAGAAGGCGGCTCCAGCAGGATGGTGTTGTCCTCTTCCGGCAGTTCTCCAAACTGGCGAATGTAATGGGCCAGGATGATGTTGTAGAGTTGTTGAGCTGACCCGTCCTGTTTGCGGCGTTCGTAGAGTTGCCGCAGGGCATGAATGGTCTTGTTCCCCCATAGCGGCTTGAATTTAAGCAGCATCTCCGCGAATTCCATACAACCATTTGGCCTGGGAAAAACAAAAAGGTTTTCTAAAAATTTAACAAACCATCCGCTCCCTTTTTATGCTTTTCCGGAAAATATCCATCAGAGGATGTGTGAATGAAGGAGCCAAAATCAGGAGGGAAAAAGTATTCATTCTGGTTTCGCGCGTATTGGTATTTCTGGTTTCAGTGGGATATGTTCTGGGCAAAACGTTTCTGGAAGAAGATATCCCGGGATTTCACTAAAATGTATTGGTATCTATCCGGTCGCACCTACAAGCAAACTTACTGGTTCGGCGTTCGCGCCTTGAAGAATCCCATGGACATGTGGGTATATCAGGAAATCCTGTACGAAACCCAGCCGGATATTCTGGTAGAGACCGGCACGGCAGAAGGCGGTTCGGCGTTGTTCTTCGCGCACATCTTCGATCTGATCGGCCACGGAAAAGTGCTGACCGTGGATATCGAGAAGCAGCACAACCTGAATCATCCCCGCATTCAGTTCTTCCACGGCAGTTCCACCGATCCGGCAATCTTCCAAAAGATCGAACGGCTATGCAGAAACAAGAAAGTGATGGTGGTTCTGGACAGCGATCACAGTAAAGAGCATGTGGCTGAAGAATTACAACTCTACGCTCCCTTGGTGAGCAAGGGATGTTATTTAGTGATGGAAGATACCTTGCTTGGTCAGAATTTTGTTATCACTGGCGGTCACAAAAGTGTGATTCACGCCCTGCGGGAATGGCTCCCCCAACACCCAAACTTCGTTCGAGACAAGAACCGGGAGAAATTCATGTCCACCTTTTATCCCGATGGCTGGCTGCTGCGTAAGGAATGAGTCGGATTTATTTATAAGCTCCGCCGTCCAACACTTTGTATGCACGCGTCTAGCGACCAGGAGTTCATCGAGGACAGCGTTGCCGCCTCGCGTAAGTTGTTCCGTTTCAAGGACGTCATCCAGCAGTCCACCGGGTATGAGGTAATACCCGCCAAAGAGGAATACGTTCCCATCGTTGCAGAAATCAAACGAACGCTCAAAATGGATTGGAAGAATCTGAACGAACGGGTTCGATCCCGATTTACCGGGCGATCCAATGAACTGGGAAATTTTCTGGACGCGGAATTGCTAAAGGTCCTCAACTCCATTCCCCATTTCCGAGCCTCCCGGCCTGCCACATCATCGGGAAACCAACAGGCAGCCGGATATCCCGACATTCTGCTCCTTGCGCACGGGAAACCGCTGTATATCGAAACCAAAATCTACCAGCCCAAAACCAAGACTTCCACCTTACGCACCTTCTATTTCAAACCGACAGAGAAGGAGAACATCAAGGTCAACCAGTCCTGCCCCCATATCCTGATCGGTTTTGAGGTCAAGTCGTTAGGGAAAAACAACCGCAGCCCGTTTGTCGTCAACGATTTTACCATCGTGGATCTTTACGACCTGAAAGTAAACTTCAAACCAGAATTCAACGCCAACAATCCCATGATTTACCGCGATTGTTCGCTGTTGTAACGGTGACCGGAAAGCGATGATTCAGTTTTTTCATCGCAATTTGATGATAGGCTTCATCGATTTCAAAGCCAACATACCTACAGCCTAGTTCCTGGGCGGCCATACAGGTGGTTCCGATTCCGGCGAAGGGATCGACCACCAGGGTATTTTGATTGAATCCATGCAGCCGGATGCACATGTCCGGCAATCGCTGGGGGAAGGCGGCGGGATGTTCCTTCTGCGAGCGCACCGTATCATAGGGGATATACCAGATATTTCCCCGATCGCGCAGATCACCATTATTTTGTCCGTGTTTCCAGCGGGTAATGTTGGATTTATCGGCATAGGGCACACCGATAGCCAAACGATTTAATGCAACCGATTTGCTTTTGCTGAAATGGAAGATGTATTCGTGGCAGTTGTTCAAGTAGCGGAGGCTGTTGACCGGTTTGAAATGGCCGATGTTGATGTTGTGTTCCGGCACGGCGATGGACTTGATCCAGTGGATCGTATTTTGCAGCCGCAAATTCTTGGATATCCGCTGCGCCACTTCGAAAGCCCGGAAAGCATCGCTGGCTTTGTCACCGATGTTGAAAAACAGCGAGCCGTTTTCCTTCAAAACCAGCGAACACAATTTCCCGAACTCCTCCATCCAGTTCAGGTAATCCTCATAAGGCATTTTATCGTGATGGGAGTTGTATTTGACGCCGATGTTATAAGGCGGTGAGGTGACGATGACGTCCACGCTGCCTGGATCGATACGGCGGCGCATGCCGTTCATGCAATCCATCCGGTGAATGACGTTGGTCTGCATACGGCATCACGGTTTTTTCCTCAAATACGCCTGGATCATTCGTTCGATGAGTTCCGAAGCGGTTTTCCCCTCCCGCAGGCAGTGAACGCGAAACTCCATCCAGGTTTTCCGTTCCAGGGAGAGAGTGGCTTTCATCTTGGCGATGGGATCACCGTCTATCCGTATGCACGGCTGTCTTTATATAGCTATGGGTGAACAGAAGCCCATGCTTCGCTTATCTCAAGGAAGGGGCGGGAACAGATTCTTATCCGCGCCATGCGCCGAGGACATACCGTTCGAACCGGCAGGCCATTGAAAGGGAATTCCACCCCGCAGGGCGGCATTGAATATCGTCCAACAAACTACTGGTTCGATCAAATCC
>CAZFOX010000720.1:0-3132 GCA_964520565.1 uncultured bacterium
GAACCGTCCCACCTGGATGCATGTGATCTGTACGGGGCGCAATGCTCCCCCGGAATTGATCGAATTCGCCGACCTGGTCTCGGAAATACGGGAAATCAAACATCCCTATCATGCCGGGATCGCCGCCCAGGCCGGTATCGAATATTGATGAGACTACCCTGCCAAGACGAATATCTACCTTGATATTGATTGATTCTTGTGGAATGGTATTTTTGATTTTGACTACTATTATCGCCAAGAAAGGATCGCCATGTTTTTCAAACACATTCGATTTTTATTGTTTCCCTTGTTCTTGTTGTTTTCCCTCGTTCCTGTTCCCTGGGCGGGCGGTGCGGAAACCGCTTCGATTCCACTTCCCGAACATCCTCGCCCCGACCTGGAACGCGAAAACTGGATCAATTTGAACGGCCCCTGGAACTTTCAATTCGACCGGGATAACCAGGGTTTGAGCGAGAAATGGTTTCAGAATTCCGATCGTTTCGACAAGACTATCCTGGTTCCGTTCCCCTGGGGATCGAAACTTTCCCAGGTGGAAAGCGAAGCCGATCTGGCCTGGTATGCACGAAGCGTCACCGTTCCCTCCGCCTGGAAAGGAAAACGGGTTTTTCTGGTTGTCGGCGCGTGCGACTGGCGAACCACGGTCTGGCTGGATGGCCGGGAATTGGGAACGTATCAGGGTGGATACACGCCGTTTGAATTCGAACTCACACCGCATGTGAAATTGGATGAAGAACAATCGTTGGTTTTTCGCGTCGACGATACCGACCATCCCTTTAAGCTGAACGGCAAACAGGGATACGGGCAGGCGAAGGGAATCTGGCAGACGCCCTATCTGGAGGCGCGGGGAGAATCGCCGCTGGCGTCGGTTCATTTCCAGCCGGATATCGATCGGGGCATAGTGCAGGTAAAGGCAACGTTGTTGGAACCCGCTCCTGCCGATCTTTCTCTGGAACTGCGTTTCAAGACCGGCGATGTTCCGGCTGTCACGCAAAAAATCGCGAAGGGTGAAAACTCCGCCGATCTGGATGTTTCCATTCCCAATGCTCGCCTCTGGACTCTGGACGATCCATTCTTATACGAAGTCGCCGCCACAGTCCGGGGCGAAGGGATCGCGGAGGATTGTATCCATACGTATTTCGGGATGCGAAAGATCGGCGTTGTCAATTTGCCCGGAACCGGGATTCCCTACTTAGCCTTGAACAACCAGCCGATTTATCTGCAACTCACGCTCGACCAGGCCTATCATCCGGATGGATTTTACACATTCCCCAGCGACGAATTCGTCCGCGAAGAAATCCTGCGATCCAAACGCATCGGCCTCAACGGAATGCGGGTGCATGTTAAAATCGCAATTCCAAGGAAACTCTATTGGGCTGATCGATTGGGTATGTTGATCATGTCGGATGTTCCCAACAGTTGGGGCGAACCGGATGCCGATATGCGAAAGGAAATCGAAACCGCCTTGCGCGGGATGATCCAGCGCGATTTCAATCACCCGTCCATTTTTAGTTGGGTGACCTTCAACGAAACCTGGGGATTGAAATCGGGTTCGCAGCAAGAATACTTGCCGGAGACCCAGCAATGGGTGGTTTCCATCTACCGCCTGGCCAAATCGCTCGATCCTACCCGTCTGGTGGAAGACAACTCGCCCTGTCTCTACGATCATACCGAAACCGATTTGAATTCCTGGCATTCCTACCTGCCTGGATATAAATGGAAGCAATTCCTGGACGAAGCCGTTCAGAAAACCTACCCCGGTTCGGAGTGGAATTTTGCCAAGGGATTCAAACAGGGCAATCAACCAATGTTTAACAGCGAATGCGGCAACGTGTGGGGGTATAAAGACAGCACCGGCGATGTGGATTGGAGTTGGGATTATCATATCATGATGAACGCCTTCCGCCGCCATCCTAAAATCTGCGGCTGGCTGTATACCGAACATCACGATGTCATTAACGAATGGAACGGCTACTATCGCTTCGACCGGTCGGAGAAATTCACCGGCATGTCGGATCTGGCGCCCGGAATGACCTTGCAGGATTTGCATGGGCCCTTCTATCTCTCGCTCAGCGACGAACTGTGCCAGAACGTCCAGCCGGGCGAAACCGTGAACGTTCCCGTATTCGCATCGGTATTCACCGGGCGGGATGACTGGAAATCGCTGCAATTGCTTTGGGAATTGTATGGCTGGGATACTCTGGGCCGAAAAGAAACGTACTCCCAGGGTTCGCGGGAAGAATCCTATTTCCCCTGGATGAACCGGGAACTGGAGCCGCTGGAAATCGTTCTGCCCGATAAACCGGCACTGGCGATTCTGACCGTGTCTCTCCAGGACGCCGCGGGCTCGATCCTCCATCGTAATTTCACCACCTTCCTCGTAGCGGAAGACTCATCGCCCCGCGATGAAATCGTCGAGAACATGCACGTAGTCCGGATTGCTCCCAATAAGTTTGACAAGGCGGAGTGGTCGGTAAAACAATGGAACGTGCTGGATGGACTCAAGGTGAACGGCGCCGGAGCCGGATATTTTGAATACCGGATTCCCTGGCCGGATGGTCTGAATGCCGAGGATGTCCGAGAAGCGGTATTTCGCGTGGAAGCATCCGCCAAGCAGCTCTTCGGAAAAGATAAAGAGGGAGCTGCCAAACAGGAAGGCGATTTCATGCTGGGGAAGGGAACGCACGATCCCAGCCTGAATCCCAATTCGTATCCCATGACCGACGAGACGAAATATCCCAGCCGGGTGCGCATCCGCGCCGAAGGAGAGACGGTCGGTGTGTTCGATCTGCCCGACGATCCCGCCGATCACAACGGCGTCCTTTCCTGGCATTCGCAGAAACGCGATAGCCGCCTCCGCGAAGCCGGTTCGTACGGGTATCTGCTCAACGCCGCGATTCCCCAAAAAATCTGGCAAAAATGCGCGGAGAAGAAAGAAATCGTGATTCGCCTGGAAGTGGATGAAGCGTTGCCGGGAGGCTTGGCGATCTACGGCGAGCGGTTTGGACGGTATCCAACCGATCCCTCACTCATCTTTGTTTTGAATCCATAAGGTTATTCCGAACCTCATTTAACCGGCCTGGCAAGACGTATGCTTGTGTCTTGCCAGGCCGGTTCTTTTTTGAGTTTTTATCT
>CAZFOX010000721.1:0-3127 GCA_964520565.1 uncultured bacterium
CCGGCGCTATCCACTTTCCGAATTCGATGATTATACGTATCGGCAATATACAGATTCCCGGCGGTATCCAGACACATTCCATAGGGACGGTTCAGCTCGGCATTCCCGGCCGGGCCGCCGTCTCCGCTAAAACCCGCGCTTCCCTTTCCGGCCACGGTAAAAATCGCGCCGCTTGGATCGATCCTCCGAACCCGGTGATTGCCATAATCCAAAACATAAATCGAACCATCCGACCGATACGCGACATCGGACGGGGACGAGAATCGCGCTTTTAGCGCAGGTCCTCCATCGCCGGAAAATCCGCTGACGCCATCCCCCGCAACGGTAAAAACCTTGGCCGGATCGCTGTATGCCGGATTGGATCCAATATCCAATGCCAGAAACCAGGCTGCCAACATGCAATAAAAGAGTGTCCTGTTCATGACCCTGCCACCTGCATGACAGATAGATCACCCAATATCCCAAAACAATAAAGAGAAGACATTCTAGATCTGTACCGGATGATTGCAAAACAATAATAGATTCTTTCAAGGCAATTCTACGAGTTTCTCTCTTAGATACTTATGGAGTTTTGAAAGAATTTACGGATACCGGAATTTCAAATATTTTTATTGATAATTCCCGGTTCCATTTAGCCGTCTAAAGAAAAATCTTTATCTTTTAAACCCTGAAAGGGCGTAGTAAGATAGCCCAGGGCATCGCCCTGGGTAAAAATCCACATCTTCCCATCGGCGACCAGACACCCAAATAATCAACAGAAACATCATAGATGAAAATGATCCAGGTATATATTATAACTAAAGCAAGCAAAGCGTCAATATAATTTTTCAATTTGCAATATTATGATACACATGATAGCTTAATTCATACCTATATTCCTTCTATCCACTCCAGTTAAAATCGGATTGACAAACGATCATCTGTCCCGGATGATGAAAATCGTTCTATATATCATCTCAACAAGGATTTATGCAATGGGAAAAGCGCACGATAAAATCGTTCGGCTTCGGCAGGCCTTATCGCATCGGGATAGCGATCGCGTCCCCGCAGGAGAATTTTTCTGGACGGGCTTTATTGACCGCTGCCGCCAAAAATGGGGCGGCGATTTCGATCCCTACCGACATTTCGACCTCGATTACATCGTCATCACGCCCAACATGGATCCCGTCATACAGCCCTTCGAAATCCTCGAACAGACTGGAGACGATATTGTGATCCGCACCGGTTTCGGGGCCACCATCCGTCGGAGAGACGGCGTCCCCATGCCCGCCTTCGAATCGTTTTCGGTGACCGTTCCCGAAGCGATGGCCGATTTCGTTCTGGAAAATCCCGCCGATCCCCGGCGCTTTTACGAAGGCGGCGACGACCAGCTCAATTGCGTGAACGATGCCCTAGCCCGCAATATCCCCGCCTGGGTGGATCGCTTGAAACCCTATATCGGCGATTTCGCCGTCTTCGGTTCCGTCTGCGAACCCTTCGAATACCTTTGGCGCATCATCGGCACCGAAAACGCCCTCATGTGGATGGTGCAGGCGCCCGAGGCCATGCAGGTTTTCATCGACCGGTTGGGACGGTTTCTATTGGATTTCACGCGCGCCCAGATCGAGGCGGGTAAAGGCCAACTCAGCGGCATGATTATCTGGGGAGACGTCGCCTATAAAAAAGGTCTGACCTTCGGCCTTTCGCGCTGGCGCGAACTATTCAAACCTCACGTGAAAGCCCTCATCGATGAATGCCGCGCGAACGGCCTCATGGCGGTGTACCACGGTTGCGGCAACGCCACCGCTCTCTTCGACGACCTGGTGGAAATGAAACTAGACGCCTACAACCCGCTGGAAGCCAAGGCCGGCTTGGACGTAGTAAAGCTCAAGGAACGATACGCAGGCCGCCTGGCTTTTGTCGGTAACATCGATGTTCGTATCCTCGAATCGGGCGACCGCGACGCCATCGAACGCGAAGTCCATTACAAACTCCAGGCCGCCCGGGGCGGCGGTTACGTCTTCCAATCCGACCACTCCATCAGCAGCCAGGTAACTCCGGAAAGTTACGAATGGGCGTTGACCGTGCTCCGGGAAATGACCGCTTAGCCAGCCGTCGATCCAACGTTGCAGATACCCATTCCAGAATCGTATTTGTACGTTTGATACGATGATGATAAAATCCCATCATGATACTCAGAATGGAGGTATGTCATGATACGGTACCTATGCATGATCGGGCTACTTGTTTCGGTCGTAGCGATCAACGTTCCAGGAATCTATGCCGCGGATAAATTACTCGATGTCGCCATCTATGTAACCGGGAATTTCGGCAATCCCACCTGGAGTCCCGGAACGGGAGCGGGTCCCGGTGGATCGCCTGAGGAACTCCGTCTCTACGACGATGGAAAAACCAACGGCGACACAATCGCCGACGACGGCGTCTGGACGTGTGTGGTGGCGGGTATGGAACCCTTCGCCCAACTCGAATGGAAAATCGCCAGTCCGGGATGGTCGCCGATCAACGCTCCGGATTCCTCCACAACGAACTTAAGAACCTACGTGGCGGAAAATGGAACCGTCAGTTTCTTTTTCGACACCAATCCCCAGGAAGACGGATTGAAACCCGATGTCGGTTCCCCCAATAAAAACGGTTTTGCTTATTCCGGCACGTTATGGGAAACCCTGCAACCCGTGGACAGCGTCTCGCTATCCGGCAGTTTTCAAGCCCAATTGGGTGGCACGGATTGGGACCCCACAGACCCTTCCTCGCAGATTGTTCTCACAGACGACGGGGCGAAATTCGATACCGCGGCGGGTGACGGGATTTATACCGGATCGGTGCAGGGGCTGGAAAACGGCACGTATGAATACAAAGGCGTTCTCAATTTTGAAGATTTCTCAACGCCGAAATATTCCGCTATGGGTTACTCGTCCGGCGGCGGCAATCTCAAATTCACGGTCTTCGACCGCTCCGAAGTGATCGTATTCCAATTCGACAGCCGCCGTTCGCGGCTCGGCCCGGTGGGTGTCTCCGCCCAACCGGGGCCGCCGTTCTACGCGCATTGCTCGGCCTGGGGCAATAGCTTTACATCGCTGGAAGATATAGGAACCACAACCGACAATGTCTACCGAAAAGCATTTACCGT
>CAZFOX010000722.1:0-3125 GCA_964520565.1 uncultured bacterium
TCAGCAGAATCACGATCCGGCTGTCGGTTAAACCGATCAAATACGTACTGACGGTTTGGGGGATGTTTTCATAAGACATGATCCACGACATGGCGATCGATGCGCCGACCAGCAGCATGACTATCGCCGTCGTGGTGGAGGCGTCGAGCAGGATCTGGGGAATTTCACGCCATGGAACTTCCCGATAGATAACGACCGCCAGAAGAAACGCATAGGCTACCGCCACGGCCGAAGCTTCCGTAGCGGTAAACCAGCCGCCCACGATTCCGCCAATTACAAGAACGATCATCCCCAGGCTGGGGATGGCATCGAAGGTTCGGGAAACTGTTTCGCGAAGAGATATCCGTTCGCAAACCGGGTAGCGTTTCCGGCTTGAAATAATTCCGGAAGCGGCCATCAGTGCCAGACCCATCAGGATTCCCGGCAGGTAACCGGCCAGGAAGAGAGCCGCCACCGATGCGCCTCCGCTGACGAACGAATAGACAATCAATATATTGCTCGGCGGGATAATCAAACCGGTGGTGGCGGCGGTGATGTTGACCGCCGCGCTGAAATCCCGATCGTATTTGTCCCGTACCATCAAGGGAATCATGAAACCACCGATGGCCGCCGCCGCGGCAACCGCTGAACCGGCGATGGCTCCAAACAACATACAGGCCATGATGGAAACATACGATAATCCACCGGGAAGACGGCCTACGATGGCTTTGGCGAATTCGATCAGGCGGCGAGCGATTCCTCCCCGGTTCATAAACAAACCGGCAAGGATAAAGAAGGGGATAGCTAGGAGGGCAAAACTATCCAGACCTGTCGCCATCTGCTGGGCGACAGTCGTACAGGCGGGTAACGGATCGATACTTATCCACATGGTTAGAATGGCCGATATCCCAATGGCGAACGAGATCGGTACTCCGAATAGGATCAAGAGGGTAAAACTGACTGTCAGAACCAGAATGTTTTCAATTTCCATCATATCCTGACTCGTTTCTTGACGGCTGGTGCTATGGCATTCACGAGAGGGTGGGTGACTGCGTTTTCACTTCCTGGATATTCTCTAGAATGAAGACCAACGCGTAAAATGCGATCAGTAGCCCACTGACTGGAACGATGGAATAAACATACCCCAGTTTGACGTTTAACGCCGCCGATATCTGATTGAGACTCAGGGTTAAATCCACCAACCGGATTCCTCCAACAATCATGACCATCACGGCAAAAAAGAGCACGCCGATATAAATCGCCATCTGCGAATAACATTTCAACCGGCCGGTCAGCCTTTCCGTGAGTACATCGATGGACAGGTGCATCTTGAGACGTGTCGCATAGGCCGCACCCAGCAGGCTGACCCAGATCAGCATGTAGCGCGCCAACTCTTCTGTCCACGAACTGGGATGATTCAAAATGAAACGCGTGAAGACCTGCCAAAGCACGTTCAGAACGCTGGCTCCCATCAGGAATATCAATACCCATTTCACAACCAAATCGACGGCGGATACAATTTTTTTCATGATCGTTGTCCCATGTTTTGAATCCGCTCGATCAGAGCGTAAATCTCCAACTGGGTCTTGAACTCTTCGTATAGACCTTGCACGGCCTTTTGAAACGGTTCTTTCGCCGGTTCGATTACCTGAACGCCTGCTTTCATGACTTCCTCCAGGGCGTGGCGAGTAGATTCTTTCCAGAGTTCTTTTTCGTACTGAGCCGATTCGTCCGCCGCTTCCTGAATCCATTGTTGCTGTTGCGGCGAGCATCGATCCCAAAAAGGCTTACCGATCAGTAATACGTCGGGAACGGCGGTATGTTCGTCCAGCGAATAGTATTTTGCCACTTCGTAATGATGCGAGAGATAGAAACTGGGGGGATTGTTTTCCGCACCATCCACAATCCCCTGCTGCAGGGCGGAATACAACTCGCCCCAGGCAATGGGAGTGGCGGAGCCACCCATCGCGCGGATCATACGAATAGCGGTAGCGCTTTCCTGGGTGCGGATTTTCAAGCCTTTCAAGTCTTCCGGCGTTTTGATGGGGCGGTTTTTGGTGTAGAAACTTCGGCTGCCCGCGTCGTAAAAACAGAGGCCACGCAGTTCGAAACGCTCCGCTTCCAGCAGCAGTTTCCTCCCGATCTCGCTTTCCAACACCTGAAACCGATGCGCTTCGTTGCGGAATAGATAGGGCAGGCTAAAGATTTTATATAAAGGGACAAAACCCTCCAAAGGACTGGTGGAGACCTTGGTCATTCCTAAACTGCCGATCTGCAGCAGCTCGATGCATTCGCGTTCCGAACCGAGTTGTTCGCTGGGATAAATATCCACCCGCATCGAACCGCCGGATTTTTCGGCCAGGCGTTCACCGAAATAAACCATCGCCTTGTGCACGGGGTGAGAAGTATCCAGTCCGTGTGCGAGTTTGACGACGCGAACGCGTCTCTCTTGCCCACAACCCAGCAGGAGCACGATGAAGACAACAATCCACCATCGAGAATATCGCAACATGAGCGGATTCTTTTCCTTGGAACGATCGTTCGCCGTATTGTCGGGGATGCCCCGCAAGAAATCAATCGGAGCGAATAAAACGGGAGGGCACGAACGTTGCGCCCTCCCGTATCCATCTGGTTTTTTAGTAGAGCATAAAGTCGTGGATCGAAACCGGCGGCGTTTCGAGATCGGAAGGATTCCGGTCCAGTTGATTGGTGATCATCACCCAGTCTACCTGCGATCCATCCTCGCGAATGTGGAAGCGAAGCCGGTGGACGCCCGCCGTCAGTTCCCACGACAGGCCGGGATTGCCGTCTACGTTAACCCAACCGATGTGGAAATCGTTATCGTAAATCCGGTTGCCCTGATCGTCATTGATGTACGCTCCCTGGTAACGGTAGGCGTTGACATCCACGCCGATGTCCTCATCCATGCCCAGATAGAAGGAATCGTCGTTACCGCTGGGTGTGCGGGTGCGAGCAATGGCGCGGTAGGTTCCCGGTTGAGCGACTTCGAATACGAAATCCAGTTCTTCGCCGGTGATCGTACTGGAAGAACCGCGAGCTGCGTACGCGTAGAGTTCTTTACTGGCTTCGGGATCGTAGCGGATCGTATAGGGGTCGGGGGCATCGGCAGTCGGTTTGACCAGATA
>CAZFOX010000723.1:0-3119 GCA_964520565.1 uncultured bacterium
GAACCAAACATTACATCGAGCATACTGGAAGCGGCGGCCAGGTTTTCGGAAAGTATCTGTCCGGCGTTCTGTTGAAACTCCTCCAGTTTTTGCTGGAAACGCTCCTGTTCGATCTCGCGTTTCTCTTCGTCGTTCTCGTCCATCTCGCGTTCCATCTCGGCTTCTTTTCGATCTGTTTGTTGAAACTGTATTTCGTTGTCGGTCTGGTAGGCGCGTTCTTTTTCCATTTGCGCCCGTAGAATGTTCCGCTCTAACTGACGGTTTTCCGCATCGATGTCCTGCTGTTTTCGATCGAGTTCTTCTTCCGTGGGCTGGGTGGCCGATTGCAGGTTTTCCGGGCTGGTGGATGCAGCCTGGTTTTCTTCTTCTTCCTCCGGCTTGGATTCTTCGGCTTCCTCGGTTTTATCTTCCCGGGAAGTGGAGGGCAGAAACGCCGTATCCGGCAGGAAGCCATTCCGGTCGGGTTTCGAAACGACCGTGGTCAGCCCCCCGTTGAAGGTGGGGCTGAGTGCGCCGACGCCCAGCGTGAACGAACGGTTGGAATAGATTACGTCTTCGCCCTGCGACATGGCCCGCATGCGCAGACGGGTTACGTTCCGCTGTTCCTGGAGGGTGACCAGGCCAGCCGACTGCGGCTCTTTGGCCGCCAGACGCGCCGCCGGTTCCCCCGGATCGGGGCGGAAATGCATTACCGGCATACTGAGAATACTTGTCGGTCCGCTTACCATCGTCGTCTCATAGAGCGATTCTAAGAATTACTCATATTTTCGCGTTTCGAAAAAGCCGGAAATGATTGGCTTTTTCGAAGACGGAACGTCTGAATTCATACACATACTTTTAAGAACCGCTCTCATTCCGGGCGCACCTCTCCCACCTAGACCTCTCCAATATCGGATTATCGTCCGGATTTCAGAAAACTTGAGGGGAAAATAAATATTTTTTTCCGTCCGTTGGTGGGGGGAATTAAAAGCAATGTCATTAAGTTAAAAGGTAATACGCTCAAATAACACAGGAGGGCGAGGCTCCCGCCGAGCCGCTGGCCCTGCCCGATTTTGAACACCTGCCCAGATATCAATGCCCGATCCATTGCAATGAAACAACCGATAATCATGCTTCACATGGAAATGATTCTAGTAAAGCAATAATAATCAACAACTTAACGTTTGATAAACAGAGGCGGATCGTATTGGTACATTATTTGCCCATCGCCTGCGGCAAGGAATCCAGCCAAGTGTCATATACACCTCACTAGGAACTGGATCAAAAGGAGCGCGGGCGTCCTCGCCCGCATGGCGTTTAATCCACCCCTCCGAAGATCGGAGTTTGTCATGGCGAGCGCAGCGAAGCAATCTCCGGTCTTGGTGATGTGTGGGTTTAAGCGCCTGATTTATCCAATCCTATCATCTTCTGCTTTTCGAAAGGAGCACGCCTCATGCTTTCCTCCATCAAAACCCATTCTGGGCTCGCGGTACTTGTATTGATTGGAATACTATTGTGTTCGGCCGTTCACGAGACGGCCTGGGCGCAGGATGCTTCGACTCCAGCGGTTTCAAGTGCGGAACCAGCCGATGCCCCTGCGGACGAAGCCCCCGCGTATACTCTCCAGTCGGACGCCAATATCCTTTGGACCTGCCTTGCCGCGTTCCTGGTGTTCTTCATGCAAGCCGGGTTTGCGATGGTGGAAACCGGATTTACCCGGGCGAAAAACGCTGTCAACATCATCATGAAAAATGTGTTGGATTTTTGTTTCGGTTCTCTGGTTTTTCTGGCTTTAGGATTCGGCCTGATGTTTGGTACAACGAGCACCGGATGGTTCGGCACGGATGGATTCTTTCTATCCGGTTATATGTACGCCGCCGACGGATCGCTCGATTATTGGACATTCGCTTTTTGGATATTCCAGGTGGTATTTGCCGCTACGGCAGCCACCATTGTATCCGGCGCGATGGCGGAACGGACGAAGTTCATTGCCTATCTGATCTATTCCATTGTAATCAGCGCGTTGATTTACCCGGTCTTCGGCGCCTGGGCGTGGGGCGGCCTCTTCCACGGCGGCGGATGGCTCGAAGATATCATGGGAACGGCTTTTATCGACTTTGCCGGATCGACGGTGGTTCACTCCGTTGGGGGCTGGTCGGCGCTGGCGGGCGCGATCGTCCTCGGCCCTCGCCTGGGGAAATACTCCTCCAGCGGCGAACCGCAAGTCATTCCCGGACACAACATTCCCCTGGCCGCTCTGGGCGTCTTTATTCTCTGGTTCGGCTGGTTCGGATTTAATCCCGGCAGCACGACCACGGTGGGCGGCGATCTGGCGGTGATTGCCGTAACGACCAATCTGGCGGCGGCGGCGGCCACCGTCACCGCTTTGATTACCTCCTGGATCAAGTTCGGTAAGCCCGACGTCGGCATGACCCTGAACGGCGCGTTGGCCGGACTGGTGGCGATCACCGCCCCCTGCGCCAACGTCAGCCCGATTTCCGCTGTGATCATCGGCGCTGTGGCGGGTGTCCTGGTGGTGATATCGGTTATCCTGATTGAAAACATGGGGATCGACGATCCCGTCGGCGCGGTATCGGTTCACGCCGTCAACGGGGTGTGGGGAACGCTGGCTGCCGGTCTCTTTGCGCAGGAAGCCTTCGGCGGCGTCAACGGCCTTTTCTTTGGCGGCGGCCTCAATCAGCTGATCGTTCAGTTGATCGGCGTGGGCGCGTGTTTCCTCTGGACGTTTTCGACGGCATTCCTCCTTTTCAAAGTCATTGAGAAGACCGTCGGATTGCGGGTGTCTATCGAAGAAGAGATGGAAGGGCTGGATTTTGGCGAACATGCCGCTTCCGCGTATTCCGACTTCACCATTATGGCGCGTTAAGCCGGATCAAACCGAACGATATCTGGAAAGAGAGAATCCATCATGAATAAAGTCGAAGCGATTATTCGTCCCCATAAACTGGAAGAATTGCGAGTGGCGTTGGAAGAAGTAGGTGTGACCGGGATGACGGTCAGCGAGGTGCGGGGATTCGGCCGCCAGAAAGGGCATCACGAACTCTACCGCGGCCGGGAATACACCGTGGCCTTCCAGCCCAAGATCAAAGTCGAAGTGGCGGTCAAAGGCGAATTGACCG
>CAZFOX010000724.1:0-3113 GCA_964520565.1 uncultured bacterium
CGTTTGCAGCAAAGATGGAAGACATCTTGCTATGATGCCTCATCCGGAACGGGCTTTTTATCTACGCCAGGTTCCCTCGATCTGGCCGGGCCGATGGGGGGAACGACGGCGGAAAATGGTGGAAGAATCGTCTGGCTGGAACGAAGCCGGCCCCGGTTATGCATTCTTTCAATCGCTAAAGGATTATTTATCGTAATTCTCGCCATTCCACTCTCCGGCATCCAGGTATAATCTGAATATCGGAGAGAACGCCGCTGTCGGTTCGTACGAATCCAGAAGCATACTTTCCGATCATCCTGTAAGGAATCGAAGAGTTCGTGTCTTTGGAGAAGCCCTTACTTCCTTTCATCGTCACATCTCTGGATGATTTAGTACTTCCATCCAGAGATGTTTTCCGCGATTATATCGCTCTGGATCCGCGCTTTTTATATCCCGATCAGATTATGGATTTTCCTCTGTTCGTCTATCACGCGGGACGGCGGAGGTTTGTTTTATTCAAAGGGGAAGGCGAGCCCATCCGGCGGGATCAATTGGAACGTCTGAGCCGGGGAGGGCGGCGTCCCGTGTTTATCTCTCATACGCATGCCGCCCAGTTCACCCGGTTTTTATCGGAAAATTTAAATCAGATTTTGACGGATTCCTCCCTGCCGATCGAGGAAAAAACCAATCGTTTTCAAACGCTGGCCACCTCGATCATGCAATCGTTGTTTGAATCGCCTCCCGATATGCAGACGTTTATCGCCACGGCAAAAAATGTGAGCGATACGCTGGTCGAATTAATCACCAGCGAACCGGCTTCGATCGCTCAACTCAATGGCCTGCGCAGTTACGATTATTATACGTACAGTCACAGTCTGAATGTTTGTGTGTTGGGCATCGGTCTCTATCGCCAGATCGAGTCGGACGTTCCCCAACTGAAAATTCAGGACTTGACTCGTGGATTGTTGTTGCACGATATTGGGAAATGCGATATTCCCCACGAGGTCACCAATAAGGCAGGCGCCCTATCGGAAGAAGAATGGTGCGTTATGCGCAGTCATCCCCAAAAAGGATACGAACGTCTCGAAAGCGATGCAACGTTGACTGCCGACGCACATCAAGTGTCTCTCTCGCATCATGAGGCCGTGGATGGATCGGGGTATCCCAACGGCCTGACGCGGGATTCGATTCCTCTCACCTCCCGAATCTGTAAGGTTGTCGATGTCTACGACGCGCTGACCTCCAACCGATCGTATAAATCGCGCCTGACTCCATTCGATTCACTGCAGCTCATGATGAATAAAATGAAGAATCAGATCGATCAAGATATCCTCAAAGAGTTTATCCATTTTCTGTACAATATGGGTAAAATTCAACTGTCGCAACTCCATCGAGAAAGATAAAAAAAAGTAGGGTATCGTTCGCGGCGGGAGGGATTATAATTCCTGGCAGGGAAGAAGATTATGGATATCAATCAAGAAGAGAAAAATAAACTGTCGCAGGCGCTTCGACAGGAAATGGCCCGGAAAAAGGCAGAAGAGCTGGGTGTCGATGTCTCGGACATCATGCAACGTGTTCACGATGGGAAATCTTCCTGGGTGAAGAAATCCGAGGTGTACGTTCAACTGGACAAACAACGGAAACTGGTGGCTCCCCAGAAGGTCATTCGATCGTTGCGAGGGGGACACGACAGTCTTGTTTCCCGCATCCAACGTGAAATCGCATTGAGCCGCGATTGGAGTACGAAACTAGCTCGCGACAGCCGTTCCACCGATAAGGAACTTCCCGAATTAAAAACGGCCATTGCTAAATTGGAGAATCGTACCAATAGCCTGGCGACCCAGTTGACCGATGTCGAGTCGCGCATCGATCGCGCCAAAGCACACGATCCCGTATTTGCCGAGGCCGAATCGGTTTTGGCGCAGGTTCAAACCGCGCGAGAGAAAGAGGATTCCGGCCAGGCCGAACAATTATTGGCGCGTCACAAGGATTTGTTATCCAAGTACGAATTTTTACGCAAGAGCCTTCATCCCTATCTGGAGGAGGCAAGAAAGTATCGTCTGGAATTGCAGAAAGAATACTGGCAGATCATGCAGATTCGCTTCAAACTTCAGACAGTTTCCATCCAGCAGATCAAACAGCGGCTGGCCGGGATCGCCGCCGATCTGCAAAAAACAGGCAATCAACCCGATTTTCTGCAAAGCACAGGGGTCTTACTCCAGGAAGACGAACGCCAGGCCAGAGAATACCGGAATCTCGCATCGCATACGCCTCCCAGCCATATCCCTCCCGACGATGCGAGCAAGATGTGGGATTGTATACTCCCCGAAATGGAAACCACGGTGGACGCGCAGGCCGATCTTCAGAAGAAATTCATCGCTCTTCTGGAAGGACAGGCGGGAAAAGCGGAACCGGCGGATTCTACCCAACGGCGGATGGTTTTTGCCCAGCAAAAGAAACGGTAGTTCTTTCTTCGGCCCAACGACGGCCCGAATCGGGTAACCGGTGTTACTTTGTGGGTTGATTCTGGATTGGAATCTGCGCGTGAATGCCATTGCGCCATTCCTGCAATCGGGTTTGTAACGCCGCGGCTTTGTCCGGCCATTTCTCTGCCAGATTATCTTGTTCCGAAATATCCCCGCTCAGGTTAAATAATTCGAGACGGTTATCTTCAAAATATTCCAATAGTTTCCAATCGCCCTGCCGGATAGCGCCGACCGGTGAGGTTGTCGGGTAATAATGCGGGTAATGCCAGTAAAGCGTATCGCGTTGCAGCCGGGATTGGGGATTGTGGAGCAAAGAAGCCAGGCTGATTCCATCCAGGTTTTGGTTGTGCTCCGGATCGCCGGCTGCTCCAGTGATTTCTAAAAAAGTGGGGTAAAAATCGGTAGAACAGACCGGTTCTTTGCAGAGGCTTCCCGGTTGGGTGATACCCGGACAACGAATCAGCAAGGGTACACGGATACCGCCTTCATAGAGCGAGCCCTTGCCGGAACGCAAGGGTGCGTTATCGGTGATGAATTGGCCGCGGATTTCATTGGCGACACCGCCGTTATCCGAGAAAAAGACAACAATGGTTCGTTCCGCAATTCCCAAGTCCTCGATTTTTCGGATCACGCGCCCCACATTTTCAT
>CAZFOX010000725.1:0-3112 GCA_964520565.1 uncultured bacterium
ATCGATGCGTTGATGAGCTTGGGTTTGCAAGGCGGTGTACCGGATATCGAAGAAGAACCGGAAGAACCGTCGGATGGGCCCTCATCATCTTTTCAATCCACCAGCCGTGTTAACACTCAGGAAACCCAGGAATGGGCCTCCACGCAATTCGCTTCCACGAAAACTCCCCCGCGCAAGATGAAACGTTCGCCCAAATTGGAAAATCCAGTGAACGTGCAGCCTGCCGTATTTACCACTTTTGACGAAGAAGAAACCACAGGTGATTCTACTAACCTCGAAATCATCTTGAATCTTGATTTAGAAATCCGAGTGGAACTGGGGAAAACCACCACCACGGTACGGGATGTTCTGGAAATGGGGCCTGGTTCGGTTCTGGAATTGCAGAAGTTAAACGGTGAACCGGTCGATCTGCTTGTCAATCAGAGACCTTTCTCCAAGGGCGAAATGATCGTCATTGGAGAAAATTTCGGCGTGCGCGTTACCGATATCCTTTCTGTTACGGAAATTATCGAAGCGCTTCGATGATCCACCCTCCTAGCCGCCAAACAGATAGATTCTTTCAAGGCGATTCTGCGAGCTTATTTCTCAGAACACCTTTTGAGCCTTGAAAGAATTTACTAAAACCTGAATTTCAAATATCTTTGGCTAGTACTTGTCGCAATCTCTCTTTAACCGCCCTTTGCAAGTGCCTCATCCTTTGATTCAATGGCATGCAAGTAATTCATTCCTCTGGGGGAAAATGAATCGTGGATAAACAGGAAATTGCGGTATTGGCCTGCCGGATTTTATCGGTAATCACCTTTACAAAGATAGCGCCCATGCTGGGAACGTTTGGTGCCCTGTTTCCGGCCATCATATTGACAGATCAACTCAGACAAACCGAAATGATGGCGATCTTCGCGCAGATTGTACCGATACTATTGATTCTGGTAATCTCCGTTTCCTTATGGATATTCGCCGAACAGATTGCCTTTTACATGACGGCAGAAATGAAACCGGTTGAAAAGCTCATCCCCGTCGATACTCACACGTTGTTGGGATTGGCTGTGACCGTCGGCGGAATGATGATTCTGTTGGATGCCCTGGCTCAGTTCAAAGGATACAGTGTTTATCTTTTGTTCGTTCAACAATCCACTCAGATGCCGCCCGAACAACAAATCCGCTGGACAACCGATCTCATCTTTTTTATCTTGAAGATGGCAGTAGGATTGTTCATGCTGATAAAACCTTATTCGATTGTCGATTATCTCGAACGAAAACACCGGACTCCCTTTTTCCCGATTTCCGGTTCCCAGGACGAGTAAGAACAGATTCGATCGTATCCGATTTATGATGGAGGTAACAACGATGGGCGCAAAAAAGATACTCATGTTAGTTGGCGATTTCGTGGAAGACTATGAGGTCATGGTTCCCTTTCAGGCATTGCAGATGGTTGGTCATACGGTTCACGCCGTCTGTCCGAATAAAAAAGCGGGAGAAACCGTGCGTACGGCGGTGCATGATTTTGAAGGCGATCAAACCTACAGCGAAAAACCGGGGCACAATTTCACCCTGAACGCAACCCTGGCAGAGATCGATCCAGCCGCCTACGACGCGCTGGTGGTTCCGGGTGGGCGGGCGCCGGAATACATCCGTCTCAATTCACGAGTCCTGGAAATCGTCCGGCACTTTTCTGAAGCGAATAAACCCATTGCGGCCATCTGCCACGGTCTGCAATTACTGGCGGCGGCTGGAGCGTTGAAAGGGAAAACCTGTACGGCCTATCCCGCCTGCGGACCCGATATTGACGCCTCGGGCGGTTCCTATGTCTCTATAGCCGTGGATCAGGCTTATGTGGACGGTTGCCTGGTGAGCGCTCCCGCCTGGCCCGCTCATCCCAAATGGCTGGCGGAATTTCTGCGTGTACTGGGCACCAAAATCGAACTATAGTCCCCTGGGACTCGGGGCTGGATGTAACCGGGATTCAACATCGTTCAACCGGCGAGCCGATCCGGAAAATTGCTGTAAAAAGAGGGAAAATGAATATGAAACAAACCATTTTGCGTTCGAGAGCGCCGGTACGCATCGATTTCGCCGGAGGATGGACGGATGTGGCGGGATTTTGCCGGGAGACGCCGGGTTATGTGGTGAATGCCGCGTTGAAGGTTTATTCGTACGTCACCATTGGGGAAAACGTACTCGTGGAGGGAGATGGGGAAAATCTGCGCGAGCGGGGCGAGCATCATGGGATTACCCTGTATTCCAGCGATTACGATCAATACGTGCAGGCAGAATCGATTCGGGAGTTGGAATACGACGGAAACCTCGACCTGGTCAAGGCGGCGGTTCGGCAGCTGGGCGTTGAGAAAGAATTCACCCTCATCACCCAATCGATCGCCCCGCCGGGAAGCGGCCTGGGAACCTCCGCTTCGATGGGCGTGGCACTGCTTGCCGCCATCAACCGGTTTGCGGATAACCACCCGCTGGCCTACGAACTGGCCGAAGAAGCGAGCCGCATCGAACGGGAGGAACTGGGAATCCGGGGCGGCAAACAGGATCACTACGCCAGCGCGCTGGGAGGCGTTCTGTTTCTGGAATTCCGCGGCGAGGAAGTGCGCTCGTCGCGCATGAACGTTTCGCGGGGAGTGGCGTTGGAACTGGAAAAAAACCTGGTGCTTTGTTATACCGGACAGTCGCGGTTATCGGGCGACGTTCACGCGCGAGTGACGGAACGATTCAATCGCGGCGATGCGGAAACCGTCGGCGCCATCGAAGAAATGAAGTCGATCGCCCAGGAGATGAAAGAAGCTCTCCTCGGCGAACGAATGACCGACTTTGCCCAACTGCTGAACCGGAATTGGGCATGCCAGAAACGGTTGCATCCATCCGTGACCAACGAGTTTATCGAACGGATTTTCGACGCGGCTTTTCAAAACGGCGCTCTGGGCGGCAAAGCGGGCGGCGCGGGCGGCGGGGGGTGTGTGGTATTCTATTGCCGCCCCGAACGGGAACATCAGGTGCGTAAAGCATTGCAAAAAGAGGGGGCAACCATCATCAATTTCAATATCGACTTTTTCGGCGCAGAAACATGGATCGAGGAGATTGAGTAGCCGGACTCAGAACTTCCGTGGGA
>CAZFOX010000726.1:0-3109 GCA_964520565.1 uncultured bacterium
AATCGTTTTCGCTTTGGCGGGAGATTCCACGATGACCAGCGATTTAGTCACAATATTCCTCCATTACTCATAACAGCTTTTTATGTCGATCCAAGAGGATTATCTTAAAGAACATCAAGTTGTTCGGATCAATACGCAGAATATTTTAATTAATTATAGTGTTAAAACCGGTTATTCTCCGCCGAACAACTAATACTGAATCCCCAATGGGCAACTAACAGGACATCATTATATCTGTCTGAATTTCTTTTCAAGTGGCAGAGTCTTTCAAATCCGATCCAGAAAGAAGATGGTCGATCAATTTTAACTCCGTATCCTTTAATAATCTCCATGCACCAATCTTAAGGTTTCCCAAAGAGATAGGGCCTATTTTCCGGCGTTGCAACGAAACAACGGATAAACCGAGTGTCTTGCACATGCGGCGAATTTGACGATTTCTTCCCTCCCGTATAGCCATGATGAACTGTGTTCTCCCCTTGGAATCTTTCTCCCAATCGATCCGGGCAGGCAAGGTTCGCTTTCCTTCCAACAATACTCCTTGTTCCAATCGACTCTGGAGTTCTGGAGTGAGTGCTTTATCGGTATGAACGAGATATTCTTTCCATACTTCGTGGCGCGGATGGAGTAATAATTGGCACCAATCGCCATCGTTAGTCAGCAATAAGAGACCTTCCGAATCGCAGTCCAGGCGACCCACAGGAAAAACACCGGCCTTCACAATTTCCTTGGGAAGTAAATCCAGAACGATGGGGCGTCCTTGAGGATCGCGCCGGGTTGTGACGATACCCTTGGGTTTATTTAATAGTATATAGAGTTTTGCCGGAGAATTTTCGAGAGGTTTTCCATCGACAGCAATCCGTTGCCGGTGAGGATTCACTTGCGTTCCGACCTCCCGGCAGACAATACCATCCACGGAAATCCGCCCGGCGGCAATCCATTCATCCGCCTGGCGCCGGGAACATAAACCATGCTGTGCCAGGATTTTATTCAGGCGTATGCGACCCTTCATTGGAGGATTCGGATCGATCGCGGAGGGCGAAATCAATATTCGATTGTGCGGAGGATTGGTTTTCACGGCTTGGTAATTCTTCGATCCTTTTTTCAGATTCACTATCGCTATCCGCGTCGCCGACTGGTTCTTCGCCGCTTGTGCCACTGCTTCCGGCGAAAGTTTGTTCGATATTTTCAATGGGCGGAAGATCGTTCAGCGAAACGATCCCGAAATATTCCAGAAATCGCCTTGTGGTTCGATAGAGATTAGGACGTCCGGGAACTTCCTTGACACCGGCCACCTTGATTAACCGTTTATCCAACAAGGATTTCAATACGCCATCCACGACTACACCCCGGATAGCCTCGATTTCCGCACGGGTAATCGGTTGTTTATAGGCAATAATGGCCAGCGTTTCGAGTGCAGGTCCGCTTAAGGTGGTTTTTCGCTTCCGCTCAAGAAACTTATTGACCTGAATGCTGTATATAGGCCGTGTTCGGAGTTGGTATCCTCCCGCCACTTCCATCACCTGAATTCCAGCGCCCAGTTCGACATAACGCTTGGAAAGCGCTTCGATCGCTTCCCGAATTTGTTCTTCGGGAATTTCGAGCACTTCTTCCATCCGTTTGATGGGAACCGGATCGCCGGAAACAAAAACAATCGCTTCGATAGCTCCAGACAGTTGCTCTATATCCATAATTACAATCCGTATAGCTAAATTGGAAGAATCCCGTCCTCTTCGACATCCAATGGTTCTCTGGATTCCAATTCTTCCTCTTCGTCCCGGGAATCCGTAAGAGGCAGAGTCAGTTTTTCCCCTTTTTCAAGAATGATTTCACCATGGTTTCTCTCCTGGACCGCCCGGACTTCACGCAAACGGATCAGTTCAAGAAGAGCCAGAAATACCACAATGATTTCCAGTTTCGATTCCCGTGTTCGCAAATATTCACTTAATACGACGCGCTCGTTATGTTCGAGAAGCGCTTCGATCTCCAACATTTTTTCGTCGACGGAATAACTTTCGCCGACCACAACACGCTTTTCTCGAGCGCCGATCTCATCGATGATCTGTTGGAACGTTCGATACAGATCGTAGACGCTGACTTCGGTGTATTCAATCACATCGCCTTTCCCCTCGGGAGGAGGGCCGGAACGGGGAAAAATGGTGGCGTTCTCCTCTTCCCGGAGGCGCAACAAACTGGCCAGTTCACGGAATCGTTCGTATTCCCGGCGACGTTGTTCGAGAACCTGATCCTCAATCTCGTCTTCTTCGACCTGTTTTTCTTCTTTCGGTAATAGTGCACGGGCTTTCCAACGAATCAATGTGGCAGCCAGAATCAGGTATTCGCCCGCCAGATCAAGATCTTTTTGTTCCCAGCTTTGAATGATTTTGATGTATTCGTCCGTAATCGACGTCAGAGATACGGAAAAAATATCCAGTTCATGCTTGCCGATCAGGTGGACGAGCACCTCCAGAGGGCCTTGAAAGCCGGGGATTGATACGGGCAACCGTGCAGGGGTCTCTTCCATAACGCTATGATTTTTTGTATATGTAATGATGTCAGGCCGTTAACACAATTTTGAATCCGCCACTCGCCGCATGAATCCACGCGTGTCGAGCGTCTGTTTCGCCTAGAAGGAATCGGGGAGCCGAATCATGCGCGGATTGTCTCGAACTATGGGGGTATTCATCCTCATATTCCATATTCTGTCAACCTCTCACGCACAAACTCCATGCCCGGAAAAATATAAAGACCAGTCGCCGTGGCAAACAATGATTCGCATAGCCAGCGTATCGATTTACCCGGAAAAATGGAACAAGGAAGAAAATTGGACTCGGATCGAAAAACGGGTACGGGAAACTGTGGAAAAATCCGGCGCACAGCTGGTTATCACGCCTGAAGGAGTGCTGGAAGGGTATGTTATCAACGAAGTGAACCGGGAAGTAAACCCGGAAACGAAGTCGCAGCTCGTGAAACGGTTTCGGGAGTTGGCGGAACCATTGGATGGCCCTTATATCCGTAAAGCCAGGGTATTAGCAGATCAATTGAATATTTTTCTGGTTTTAGGATTCCTGGAACGGCGGGATGAATCTCTGATGAATTCCGCCATTCTCAT
>CAZFOX010000727.1:0-3103 GCA_964520565.1 uncultured bacterium
AATCCATAACTATCTGTTTTTCTAGGGTTTGTGAATCTGATTTCCATTCCAGAACGATCTGGAAATATCCTCCTTTTTCTTCTCGTTTCGGAGTCCAGGGAATGGAGTACGTGAACGCTTCAGCCCATTCATCCGGGCGTTGATAGGGTCCCTGGTAGAATGGATCGCGGGCAATCGTTGCGCAACCACCCAATATCCAAACCATGCCGACCCAAAATATTCCATCGAGAAAATGTTTCTTCATCTTGCCAGAGTCCCTCGAGGTTCGTATGATAATTCCAAGTAATATAAGGCTCTTCGTGAGCGAAATCCAAGTTCTACCATAATCGAAACGGAGGACACAATGAAGAATTATCGCTTATTGACGCTGGTATTCGTGGGAATGCTTTGCCTGACCGTAATTGGCTGTGCGACATCATCCAAGCGGGTAGTTCTGGACGATCAGACCATTGCCAATTCAATCAAGGCGGCGTTGGAAGCTCCAACGGGCCCGGATGGTCCATTCACCATCGACATTCTCGTGAATAAAGGCGCTGTCCAGCTCGATGGAACCGTTCCTAATACGGCCGCCAAAGAGAAAGCCATTGAAGTGGCTCATTCTTCCGAAGGTGTAACCGATGTAAAGAGCTTTATTGCCGTTAAATGAGACAACAAGTCAATCGGGCGACGGTTGAACTGGCGCTAGGGGACATCACCCAACAGGATACAGATGGGATTGTCAACGCCGCCAATACTTCCCTATTAGGGGGAGGAGGGGTGGATGGCGCCATACACCGGGCTGGAGGACCGTCGATCCTGGAGCAGTGTAAGCGTTTACAAGGTTGCGCAACCGGCGATGCGAAGATCACAACCGGCGGCAACCTGAAAGCGCGTTATGTGATTCATACCGTCGGTCCGGTTTATCGCGATGGCCGAGGCGGCGAAGCGGAGTTGCTGGCTTCGTGTTATCGCCGAAGTTTGGAAGTGGCTTTGGAAAACGGCTTGAAAACGATCGCGTTCCCTTCTATCAGCACGGGCGCTTATGGATATCCATTCGACCTTGCCGCGGAAGTGGCTCTGAAAACCGTGAAAACCTTTCTGGAAGAGAAGGCGGGATTCGAGCTGGTTCGATTCGTTCTTTTTAATCAGCCTGTCTTTCAAGCATTCGAAAAAGCCATGAAGAAAGTATGGATCGGTTAGGATTCATGCGATGGAGGAAGCGAATCAGGATTCGTCATTGCTTCCTTATCGATTTTCTGAACCGAATTCGGTGTTGAACCGATATCTAAAGTTGGAATATCTTTAAATGAGACTGGTCCGTTCGACGAACCAGTCTCGTCTTTTTTATCAAGAATTACTTCTAAACCGGATATTGTTCCTTCCGCGTAAGTATGATTCGAGCCATCGCCTGGTTCAAAAGTATTGTCGCTCAGGACATTTTTAAGAAAACAAAGCGCATAAACGTCTTTCATAATGGGGAAAGGGAGAAGCACCAGGACGATCAGAAATTGAAAAGGTATTTGAATAAGGGGATGAAAGACTTGTTGTCCGAACAGAATTCCTGCATCCGGCATGATGGCCGCACTTCCTAAGGCATAAATACCCACCGTGAAAAGGCTGACGATCAACGCAAAGAAAAAGATCAGAAAGAATTCTCCCATCGTTAAAAGCAGGCGGATTACAATAAAACCCAACGTTTCTCCCATGTTATACATCGAAACCCGAATGGCATCCCTCCACGATTCCAGAATCCCCTTCGATTGAACGACCATTTGTGGAATCACGATGCCTTGTAAAAGGGATGAATATGCGATCACAAAAAAAACGACCGCCACGACGATTAATAAATCAATCGTCAAGACAAGAACCAATACCATCCAATTATCGAAAAATGCGCTCATCGCCAAATTAGGGATTAACAGGGCGATCAACCCTATTACGAGCATGGTAAAAAAGACGATTTTAATAAAAATATTCCAAATAAATAAGGAAAGAATGCCCGAAAAATGTCGTTGTAATCCGGATCGGTAATAACTCGTTCCCTGCCACACCGCATCGAAAAATAAAAAACGGGCGCTGGCGCGGACGGCCTCCATGAGAATTCCGATCAGAATGGAACCCAGGAAAATCCCGATCAATAAGGGAAGAATCTCATTTAGCATTTCTCTCCAACGATCCAAATCATCCGGGGGAGGAAGTTCGCGCCAAAATTCACTGGCCGGGATAAAAGAAAAACCTTGAATAAAAAAAGCCAGCAATGACGCTTTGAGCCAGAAGAAAAGACTGAATGGTTCAAATAGCAAACGGATCGAATGACTCCATGCACGGGAAAATGACTGGCTGCAATACGCCATGATTGAGTTTCTCTCCTGACGGATAGTTTTCTCTGAATTATCGAAATACAATGCGCGTCAACAATACTTGAATCATGATTCGGAATTCGGTCTCTTCAACATTCTTGCAAGGTACGATATGTGGTCTGAGAGACGAACGATCCGACTGGCTTTATAATGATATAGAACCCATCGGCGGATTGATTCTGCGCCGGGTTATTCACTTAATTTTAGTTTGAACGGATAACGGAACGTCATTTCATCATGGCTCATCATACACGGATTCAGATCGATACTCGAGCGTATGAACAAAATCTTCGGGAAATTGCCTTCCGGCTTTCTCCGGGATGCCATCTATGTGCGGTTTTGAAAGCCGATGCGTACGGACACGGTCTGGAATTTCTCGCTCCCTATGCCGATCGCATTGGTGTAGGAACGATGGCCATCACTGAAAACTGGGAAGCGCGGACGATCCGCGAGTTAGGAATCCAGCGCCGACTTCTCCGGTTGCGGCCTTCCTTGCCGGACGAAGTGAGAGAAGCCTTACCTTGGGAGGTGGAAGAAATCGTTGGATCGCTGGAACAGGCCCAATCGCTGTCGAGACTTGGTGATCGTTGCCAAGTAAAAATCCCCGTTCATCTGGCACTGGATGTGGGAATCGGCCGGATGGATTTTCCTGTTTCTCTCCAGGAAACGGACATTCCACCAGTGTGTCAACTGGGGGGGATTGAGATCTGTGGAATCATGGCTCATTTCCCCTGCGCCGATGAAGAAGACCTGTCCATTACTCA
>CAZFOX010000728.1:0-3102 GCA_964520565.1 uncultured bacterium
CAGAGGCAGGTGCTTCGCGAAGAATTCGTTCATGCGATACCGGCAACGCTGGTTGACGGATTCGGCCAGATCCATGGTATGCGGCCATCCCTCGAATTTCTCATAAAAATAATCGATCCCCAACTCTTTTAACTTCGCCGCAAGGATTTCAGCCTGATCCAGCGGAACGGTACTGTCAATCGTGCCCTGCAGAATCAGCGTCGGAGGATCGTCCTGGGTCAGATGCGTAAGGGGAGACGCAAACGCATACAGATTGTGATCCTCCTCATAACTCTTCCCCAGAAAATCCTTGACTACGCCCTGCTTTTTGGCGAAATCAGTGGTGAGATCGGTGGGGCCGTAAAAGTTCACCACGGCCTGCACCCGGCTGCTCACGCCGGGATACCCTCCAACGCCTTCCAACTCGGGAACGTCGGAACTGTAACCGATCATCATCGCCAGATGCCCCCCGGCGGAATTGCCTGAAACGGCAATCCGGTTGGGATCGATCCGGTATTTTTCCGCATTGGCGCGCATCCAGCGAACCGCACATTTGACATCCTGAACGGCGGCGGGAAAGAGGGCTTCTTTCGAGAGTCGGTACGAAACCGTGGCGGCGGCGTATCCCCGTTCGGCGTATCGAACGGTGTAATACTTCATGATATCCCGTTTTCCACTTTTCCAGGCGCCGCCATGAATGAAGATGATTCCGGGAACCGGTTTCTTGCCATTTTTGGGGAGGTATAAATCCAATTGCAGCGAACGGTCTCCCACTTTCCCATATTCGATGTTCTTCTCTTCGATGACTGTATCGGGAACCGGTACATTTTCCGCGTCGATCGTTTTTATCTGTCCCATCAGAAGACCGAGTTTCAGCATATCTTCGCTGGTATATCCCTTGGGCATGGGCGGAATCTCGTCCGAATCTTCCGCACGCACCTTCGATACTCCCAAAATCAGAAACAGGCTTCCAACGTATAAAAAGTGACGCAACCATGACGATCGAATCCATCTCAACACGGGCATTATCCATTATCTCCTTATGAAAACTATCTCCATCTCCCTATTCCTTCGCCCCCGAAAGAAGGGTGAGGTGAGGGTATCCGTCCCATCACATCTCATTCCCCTTCGTCCCATAAGAGGAAGGGATTGATCCAAGAAATAACGACGAAAAACCAATTCAATAAGAAAATTTGTCTGAAAACATAGGTTATTGTGTTCTATAACGCCAATATAGTAAACCTCACATCTATCCTCATTAGAACCATTTTAATAGGCAAATTGCCCTTATTATTAAATATACCGGAATATTCTTGACAAATTTAGATGTTTAAAATAATGTAATTTTATAGTTAAAACATTATGCGGATTTTCATAGATTGGAGTGCGGTCGCCCCCCCCCCGGGATACGGATGAAAGGAATATACGGCCACATGAGCGGACGGCTTAAACGGATCGTACAAATTCTGGAACTGATTCAAAATGAACCAGATTCGTGGACGTGCGGCAAACTGGGGATCCGCTTTGGCGTTTCGAAGCAACAAATCAACCGCGATATCCAGAAATTACGCCGGCAAGGTTTCGATATACGGTGCTCCATGCGTGGCTGCCGCCTGGTTTCCGAAAATACCGTCACCCCCCGATAGGTGACGGTGCGTAGTTTTTTATTGACAGACATTTGTTTTATTTGTATTGTCATAAAAAAGGAACTGTATCAATTGAAATGAGAAAATTCGGATCGAACTGTAATAAAATTCAATTAAGACGAAACGGTAAAAAGTCATCAATGTAAATTCGATTTAAGTGGCTTTTACAAGATATAGCGTGAGTTTCGTCTTCAAGACACTTTTTACCAGACCATCAATAAAGGATTAAAGACTTTTCAATAAATACATATCGGATTGGAAACACCATTCTCTATCCAGTGTGTGAAAAATTTAAATAGAAAGGATGGAGCAAATCGTGAAGCAAATTCACTCAATAATCTCTTTGGGGTTGATTTTTTTATCATGGATGATCTCGGTGGATGCAAAAGGAGTGATTTTGAATAATGCATCATCCATTGAAGTCAAAAAAATTCTGATCGAGTCGCTTTCGGCTTTTGAAAAGGATCTACAAATAGGAGGATCGAATTTCTTCTTGAACGGTTTTTTGGAGCAATTTAATTCAAGTTCCGATATGCCATTAAGTCTTGATCAATTAAGAGAGCATTTGCCGAATTATTTGTTGAGAAAATTCTATCAGGACGGTGCTAATGGTTCCTATATCATGGGAAAATATACCGCAGCTTCGTTGAACTATTTTTCTCGTATTCGCCTTCTTTGCGGCGGTCCCCTTTTGACGGAATCGCAGGCGAAGCCGATAAGAGATATGTTATTCGAATTGGAAAAGAAAATCATCGATCTGTTAAAAGAGCATAATCTCCAAGATGATCAAAAAAAAAGATCATTTTCCAAAAATCGTTCGTAAAATCCAAATCATAATTCGAGGCCAAATCCATGCATTGACCGATCCGACATGTTTCACGGCTCCGGTAGAAGCAACGCCAGAGAAAATAGATAGTATTGTCGATAGTTATAAATCTCTTTTACAGGATATATTAGTGGATCGAATCAATAAAGAAGAATTTGAAAGTAAATATGGATTTTCCGTTAATTCTGCATTTCCGGGTGATAAAAATATTCCTGCCGAAATCGCCTGCATATTTCGAATAGATAGCCTTCCGGAGATATTCTTAAAAATCATACAAATACTATCTCCGAATATTCATCGGGCTTTATCGAAACCGGAGATCGAATCTCAATTAAAACCCTATCGAGAATTGTACTATGCACTCGAAAAAGAGAAAGAGGAATTTGAAACATCGAATGCAAAATACATTGAGAAACCTGCGACTGCGCCAAATTTGGTGAAAGCGTTTTATCAATATTTGGAATTGGAAATTCCAGAATAAAATTCTGGTTATTCCCTCAGAGTAGTTCTTATAATTACATTCCAATTCGAGGTTCGGGAATCTCAGAAAAATTTTATATGCATATACTTTGAGAACCATTTTAATTGGAACAAAATGGTTACGGTTTATATAACGACGAAACGGCAAAAAGTCATCCACGAAAATTCGAT
>CAZFOX010000729.1:0-3093 GCA_964520565.1 uncultured bacterium
GCCAGAGCGCAGCTATCCTGTTGGTATCCACCGATCGAAAACGCCTGGCGGCAGAATCCGGAACAGGGTGGTGGAGGTTCGCTGATCGATATGGGCGGGCACTGCATCGATCTCTTGGAAATGTTCTTCGGCCCGGTTTCGGCGGTCGGTTGCATGATTCGCAACTCGGTTCATTCCTATCGCTCGGAAGATAGCGCCACTGTCCTGCTTCAGTTCGAACGGGGAGCCCTCGCGAGTGTGGATACTTTTTTCTGCATTCCCGACGCCGCCAGCCAGAACCGCTTGGAATTGTACGGCTCCCGCGGCAGTATCCTCGCCCAGGGAACCATCGGGCAGGGCGAGGCAGGTGTCATGACCGCTTTTCTTGAACCAAGTGAAACGGATTACGACGCCACGCAAGCGCGAACCGACACCGGTGGAATCGCTATCGCCCCCAGGCCGGTCAATATGTACCGGGCGGAAATCGAAGAGTTCAGTGCGGCCATTCTCGAAGGGCGCGAACCGAGCCATCACGCCGGCTTGGGATTACGCAATCAGCAAATCCTGACCGCCTGCTATGAATCGGCCCGCACGGGAAAAACCGTTTCAATCGAGTAATATTTACGCGGGCGGTGTTTATGTTAACAAACCGCACCGTCTGTGATAGGATGATCCAGAAGTACAGTAGTATGAATCTTCTGGTTGAGGTATACCCATGAAATCCGAAGAGATCGTCCGGCGGGCTATCGAATTTCGTACCCCTCCGCGGCTGCCTTTTTATCAAAGCGATCTGCCTGACGTTCCAAGCGACGTGTGGGAAATCCGGGAAATGGACCGTGCCCAAAACGGCTGGTTTTTCGATAATCCCGGCATGGACGATTGGGGATGCCTTTGGGCGGTCTCCGATGTAAAGAACATGGGACAGGTGGTGGATCATCCCCTGGCCGACTGGTCGGCTTTTTCTCGATACCAGCCGCCCGATCCCCGTAAAGAGTATTATTACCAGCGGATCGATCCGCTTCTAAAACAGGCCGGCGAACGCTACGTGGTTGTCACCTGCCATTTCAACCTGATCGAACGCCTGCACATGCTGCGGGGATTTATGGGTGCGATGGAAGATTTCTACATGGCCCCCGAACGAACGGAACGGTTGCTGGATATGATTCTCGAAAACCGGCTGGGACATGTGGCGGAAATTCACCGCCGCTTCGGCAACGCCGTTCACGGTCTCTTTTTTACGGATGATTGGGGAACCCAACAAGGCCCGTTCATCAGCCAGGAATTCTTCGACCGTTTTTTCGCCCCACGCTACCGGACTCTCTTCGACGCCGTTCACCAGAACGGCTGGCACGTCATCCTGCATTCCTGCGGGAAAATCAATCCTCTCGTTCCCAGCCTCATCGAATTGGGCGCGGATGTCTTGAACATGCAACAGCCCCGCGCTTATGGATTGGTGGAATTCGGCGAACGGTTCAAAGGACAGATTTGTTTCCTGACGACTGTTGATATACAAGCGACCTTGCCCCAGGGCGACGAGCGTCAGGTGCGCGAAGAGGCAAATCTCCTCGTTCGGCATTGGAGCGTACCGGAGGGCGGATTGATCGTCTTTAACTACGGAGATCCCCAGGCGCTTGGGATTCCCCCCGCTATGACGCCGGTCATGTTTGATGAATTCACTCGCCTGATGGACTATTGGCAGAGGCAATCTGCATAGCGGTGGATATCACCGTTTCATAACCTGCCGGTACCACTCGATCGTTTCCGCCAGACCGTCTTCGAACCGCACAAGCGGTTCGTAACCCAGGATTTTTTTGGCTTTTCCCACTCCGGCCAGCGAATGTTGGATATCGCCAGGGCGGGGAGGGGCGAACAGCGGTTCGATATCGGTTCCGAGAATGCGGTTGATCGATTCCACGATATGCAGCAGGCTGAAACTCTCGCCGCAGGCGATATTCATCGTTTCACCGGGCGCTTTCTCGGCGGTAAGCGCCAGAATATTGGCGTGCACGTTGTTGCGGATGAAGGTAAAATCGCGGGTGATACTTCCATCGCCGAAAATCGTCGGTCGCTTTCCCTGTAACATCAGGGGGATGAAGATTGCCATCACGCCGGTATAGGGCGAATTGGGATTCTGGCGCGGGCCGAAAACGTTAAAGTAACGCAGGCAGACGGTTTCCAGTCCGTAACACCGGTAAAACGCATGGCAGTAATGCTCACTCGCCAGTTTGGAAACCCCATAGGGCGAGATGGGGTGGGGAATCATCTCTTCGCACTTGACCGCTTCCTCGGAATCACCGTAGGCGGACGAAGATGCCGCGTATACGACCCGTTTGACTCCCGCCTTGCGGGCGGCCATCAAAACGTTGAGGGTTCCGGTCACGTTGACTTCGTGCGAATCGTGCGGATTCTGAATCGAGCGGGGCACGGAAGGCAGCGCTCCCTGATGCAAAACGTAATCCGCCCCCTCGATGGCGGCTTCCACCCCGGCGGCGTTGCGCAGATCGACTTCATGAAGATCGATACGATCCTTGAACGGTTCAAGATTTTCCCGCAGGCCGGTGGTAAAATTATCGATAACGACAACCTCCTGGTTGTTGTTCACAAGGTATTCGACGATGTGCGAACCGATGAAACCCGCACCGCCGGTCACTACATAACGAGCCATGGAAAAGTACCCCAATCCTTCCAGAAAGTTATTCCCACTCCCACTGGGAGAGGGTTAGGGTGAGAGAACCAAAGGAGCGCGGGCGTCCTCGCCCGCATTGGACCCGTCATTTTTTATCGGTCGCTCTACTAAGATGTTCTCCAAAGTATGTGATTTACCAATATGCTCCGGCTTTTTCAAAACGCGAATAGGAGCGTAATCATGATAACCACTCTAAACCAACGAATGGAAAATGCAATCCTTACGTTTTTTTACTTGTGGGATTGAAAAATTATCCCATAAAATATTCCCTGAAAGGGATACCCGTCGGCATCGGAAGGATACCCATAAAGGTATAGGGATAAAACCATGACGCGAATTTATACACGAACTGGAGACGATGGAACATCCGCATTGATCGGAGGCCGCCGGGTATCCAAAAATTCCCTTCGCCTGGAAGCGTACGGGAC
>CAZFOX010000730.1:0-3086 GCA_964520565.1 uncultured bacterium
GAAAAACAACTCGACGCCCTGATCCAGGAACACGCCAAAAACTGGCGTCTCGAACGAATGCCCAAGGTCGACCGCAATCTGCTGCGTCTTAGCGTTTGGGAACTTCTCTATACGGATACGCCATCCAAGGTCATTCTCAACGAAGCCCTCGAACTGGCCAAATGCTACGGCGATGTGGATTCTCCCCGCTTTGTCAACGGAATTCTCGATCCGCTGTCCCGATCCCTCCGCAATGTTTCTGAAACGCAAGAGGGGTGAGTATCGATCGATCCGATACTCACCCCACTATCGAGTCAAGCATATGACCTTATTTAATCTGAAGAGAGAGGCGGCCGTATGCTTTTCTCATCCATTCCAACCCGGTTGTCAGAACCTATCTTTTATTCTCCAGAAGTATTTCTTTGTTCCGTCCGGCAACGTCAATATCCTCACAGCCTTTACAATCATATACTCCAGGCCATTTTATATAACGCTCCATCAGTTTATAGAACGCATCGTAATACTCCTGAACAGTCATCGATTCCAACGTCCAGATGGTCTGATTGGCCAAACTTTTGACCGTATCGTCAGCATTTTGCCAGTGATAGATTCCTGCTACTCGTCTTTCGGCAGGACTCAATAAGGCAATTTTGGCCGCCACTTTTTCCGCCACCCGATCCGTGAACTCGCCGAGAGTCGTCTCCGCACCGATCCCTTCGATTTCAAAAAAACCGACCTGAACGAAGAACGTCGCCTTGATCTCTTCAATGGAAGGGATCGTATATTCCGTGACGGCCTGGATTAACCTGGATCCGCAGCCTTCAAGGCTTTTCTGCAAATTCTCCGCCACCTGACCGGCATATTGATCGAGGGTCTTCGCACGTAAATCCCGGTAATACGCCTCGGGATCCCAACGCTCTACGATCGGAGGTTCGTCCTTCTTCGGGTCGGGATTGCCTGGATCGACGTCATTCGGCAAAGGCACGACGATATCGATTCCTTCTGCGCTATTGCCCGCGAAACCGTTATTCGTATTGCCTATCACCGAAATCTGGGCATAGGAAAAAGGAACTACACAAAGAATAAAAAGGAACAACATCGGTAAGAACAAGAATTTCTTTCTCATTACAACACTCCTTTGTTAGGTTTGGTCATAACGTTCACCCATCGTTTTACGATCGCTACCCGATCGAAACGGTGGTGTAATTCGATTTATGACCGAATGAATGATTTGCTGGATCGCGGCCGCCTCCCAAGAATCTACAGAAAGGAATGCCCGAGGGAGAGGTTTCGTTTACTTCCATTTTTGGGGGAGGAAGAAATCCAAACGGTTTTCAAAAACCGGTCTAAATGAAAAACCATTCCATTTTAAAAAAGGTAATCCGGGTGGGATTTCACGAAACTCGAACGAGAACGAAAGAAAATCGCCCTAGTAGAGCGACCAATAAAAAGTGTCGAGTAAAAAACAACGATCCGGCTTTTAGATTGCTTCACTTCGTTCGCAATGACACGAACGTATCGCAATGTCATTGCGAGCAAAGCGAAGCAATCTAATGATGATCCGATTCGCCAGTTGATCCATAGTATGCTTTTTAACCCGACAATATTAAACGGTCAGACTACTAGTAAAGTATCCAATCCGAGACAGAAGTCCCTGGATTCGCATTCGGAAAGAAATGATAAATTCGGCCGTCTTCCGTGGTAACGTTCAATCCTCGATCTCCATCGGAAGAGATATCCTGAATGGCGCCCAATCCCTCCACGATCCGTTCCACGCTATTCCCTTTCACCACGTAGATATCCCCTTTTAGGGTATCCGCAAACCAGATCTCACCGTTCGTATTGATGGCGGTTTGCACGCCGCCAAAGGTTTCATCGTCGATGTTATTCTCTTTTCCCGCATCTCGAATATTACCCGCTGCATCGAGGTAAAGCATCGAGGAAAAATCCCCCGCATATTCCACGGCCCTACCCACTTCGCGGCGATTGATCTTTTGATACCGGATTCCCTCTCGTCCCCACTCGATGAGAACGATTCCACCTCCCGGATCGGAAAATAAATGTGGATTGAGAAAATTCTCCGGAAAAAAATGATTGAGAAGAGCTCCTGCCGAATCGAAAACCAGAATTTCCTTGTAATAGGGATCGTAAACATACAATAAACCATCCCCTCCTAATTCCATCCGAGGAACGGTTTTGTCGATTGAAGAATGAGACCAGAGTATTTGGTTTAAGTTTCCGTTCACAAGAATGATTTTGTAACCCGTATTCTCGTATGTTAAAAAAGCAAAAATTTCCCTGGAAAACTGACGAATCGCTAAGGGATACAACGTTCCCTGGAAGAACGGTTCTATTGAACCTGTGGCAGAGACTCTCGTTATGGTATTCGCAGCCTCTTCAATCACAACGATATCGTTATTGGGAAATACGGCGAGGCTCGTCGGACCTCGAAGCCCCTGAACGAACCATTCTGGCTCTGAGTAAGCGTTTCGAAAACGATAGATTCCTCCTATCGACGGTTTGATGGGATACTCTCTTTCGGGATCGTGAATCGACGGATCGAGATACTCTCCCATAAAAAAAACCGAAACATAAACGCTGCCATCCGGCCCGACGGCCAATCCCGCCGGATCGAGCAAAGCATGAACGATTTCCTTTCCATCCGGGAAATGAAATCGCAAACGGCCTTCCTGGCCATCCACACCAGCCTCTTCGGTTACAACCAGAATACCCCGCGGCAACAAGGCGATATCCGCGGGATAATCGAGATCGTCGAGTACGATGGTTTTACTTTTTTTTATCAGATCGATCCGGTATACAGAACCAGTGAAATCGGCTATATAGACAACATCGGGCGATTCAACAGCAAATGCCGCTACTATCGAATCCTCGTCAAAATCCTCGAACAGGATTTTTCGTTCCTTTAGCGTAGGATCCCACGAAATCAATTGGCGGGGGCGATTGAGTAGTATCCAATAGGTATCTCCAACAATTTCAACATCCACCGGCGTTTCGACTCGATCCACAATGGTTTCCACTTCTCCCCGGTGGTCGATATGGATGATTCGATGTCCCTTGTAATCGCAAACAATATATCCGGTTTCATC
>CAZFOX010000731.1:0-3079 GCA_964520565.1 uncultured bacterium
CTCAATTCGACCGGTATGGAAGCAATGGATCTTCACCTCCGGCCTACGTTTTTCAACCGAACAGCCAAACCAAGTATCAGGATTACATCACGGCGATTCAACCGGCCGATAATCCGATTGCACTGACGGACGGCGGTCCTCTGCTGCTCAATCTGGGCGAGGGAAGTTTCTTCTGCGAATTGGATATGCGCGTCCTCAATTTCCCCACATACGAACAATCGCGCTTTCGAATATTCCCGATGGGATTCCGCCGCGGTTCGGATTATAACTCCGGCATGACCAGTATGCTGGATCCACGTACCGGCCTTATGGATTTAACCATGGCGTTTCGCCAATACGGCGGCGATTTTGAAATGTTCCCCTATTATCCGGACGATCTGTTCCTGGAAGACGCCGAGACCGGCGATCTGATCTGGATGGTGGTCTTGACTTCGGAAAGCGAAGACGATATCGGCGTTGTCCCCGATCCGGATGGAGACGTACGCCGTTCTTTCGCGCTGTCGTTTAATTCGGCTTTCCGTTTCCCCAATCCAACGCGCGGTTTCTGCCGGGTTGGCTGGACGCCGATGGTGGTCGATGTGGGCGAAAACGCGCAAAGGCCACAAGGCGACGGCATCACCCCTGTACCCAACCATCAATTCGGTTTCGATATTTCCATTACAGACGATCAGACAATCGGCGATTACCTGCGCGATCTGGCCAATACGTTAGGCGATGCTTATGAGCAGGCGCGGGATGCGATCGCCCAATATAATGCCGATGTGGAAGAGGCCATTGCCACTGCGCAGGAAGCGGAAGAACCGACTGAACCGGATTATCCCGATATTCCCGATCCTGCCGAAGTGAGCGCGACGCATCCGAGTTCCGCGTTTGGTATCGGCGATTTCCTCGAACAGAACAATGGAATCTACGCAACCAATTACACTTATCAGCTTCAGATTCCCGATGAGAACTTCGGCCCGTTGGCAGGCGACGACTTCTATATCGTTCTCCGTTCCTCGCCAGTGGCGCGGGTGGGCGAAACCTTCCGGGTACGTGTTCGCAGCGGCCAGCGGAACGCCACACTGACCGTGACCGATACCCAGGCGGGAACCACCACCACCGTAGCTCGCCCGCAAGGCGGAATTGGGTATTCCTCCTTCATCGAGACCGATTACGAACTCGGCGGAAGGGCTTTCGTGAACGTCAGCAAGAACCAGATCACCACCGATGAAATCGTCGTTCAGAGCATTAATGTCGCGCCGAGCCTGACATTCTCGTCGCCGACCTCCGGTTCCAACCTGGCGGATGAGAAGTTCAATTACACCATTAATTTCACCGCGCATGATCCCGACGACGTGGCGGAAGTCCTGCTCTACGTCGATACCGATACGCTGAACTACGACGGCGACTTCATTCCCGGCGCGATTCTGCGGGAAGGATTCGATACGACGTTCACCATCAACATGCTGGAAGATATCAAGGATTTCGATCCAACCCTGAAATATTATATTTACGCCCGGCTGGACGACCGCATCAATGCGCCCGTGTACGTTTACGCCGACGGGCCTATAACCACCACCGCCGCACCGACCGACAGCGGCGATCCGGGCAGCGGCGGCACCTCATCGGGACGGATTGTGACCGGCGATTTGGATAATCCGCTCGATTACGTCAAGCTGCGCAACGATGGCAACGTATTCAGCTTCGGCGACGCCTCCGCTCTGGTGCGGGTCGAAGCCACTACCCGCGTGGTGGATATGGAAGTGAATCCTACTTTCTCGGGCATGGTCGCCGTACAGATGGATGGCAAGGTATTGGGCAGCGGCGATCTGGGATTGGTCTTCTCACGCGTCCTGCAACCCAATGGAACCTTCGCCTTCCCGGCGGATCAGGTGTATTTCTTTAAAAACGATCTCGCGGGAGGCCAACTGATTCAGAATCCCACCGAGACGCAGGTTAAGATCGAAAATGCCTGCGACGTGGAAGTCGATTTCGCCAATGGTGCGATTTACGTGCTGGATGGCGATGGTGACATGCTGTTCCTCGGTAAGGCGAATGTGGCCCTTCGCCCGCAGGCAGTCGGTATCGATCTCTACCGCGATA
This sequence comes from uncultured bacterium, assembly GCA_964520565.1. Lineage (GTDB taxonomy): Bacteria > Hinthialibacterota > Hinthialibacteria > Hinthialibacterales > Hinthialibacteraceae > CAZFOX01. The sequence goes on from CAZFOX010000731.1 coordinate 2,086, forward strand.
TGGAATTGGGACCCGGAGGAAATTCGATGTATTTCCTGACCGGTAATGGAATGATGTCGGCGGTGGGCAGTCCGTCGGTCCCCAGTTGGAGCAACATCGTCGTGGGCGACGTATATCGTGATATGGAATTACGGGTGCGCGGTGGTGTGGCGACCCACGTTGTGATCACCGACGCGGATGGTAACCTGACTGTCGTGGGACCGGCCGGAAGCGTGAGTAGCACGATCCTGTCGCTCGAACTGACTCTTCCCATCTCGGAGCCGGGTGTGATTCGCCAAGTGAAACTGTTCCCGGACACCGACAATACTCTGATGCTGATTGAAGGCGGCGGCCGCGTCCACTATATGACTAACGAAGAGAAGGTCGTCGTTCCAACAGACCGGTTGATCTTCTCCGACCAGGAAGGCCTGGACGACGACCGGATTGTGGACACCGAAACCACTTCCGTGAACCTGCAATCCGTGATCTCGAGCGTGCGCGATATCATCGATGCATTCAACAAAGAAAACGTTTCTCGAATCATGGCGTACGTTTCGCCCGATTATAAAGATAAATCCGGGATGAATGCCGATGAATTGCGCAAAGCGCTGAGCGCATTCTTCGAATATTTCGAAATTGAGAACTATACGGAAACGAAAAATCAACCAAACAGCTTCATTCTGACGAATCAGGGGAGCACGATCAACGCGCAGGTAATCGTCGATATGTCGGTCTGGTTCCCCTCCACGAATTACTACTCGCCCCAGGTGGAAGCCAATTCCAACGTGGGCGAGACCATCGGTCAACTGCTCTTCTCGCAGACGACCGTGACATTCGATCAAACTATTTCGATCCGGGAAATCGACGACGGCCGCGGATGGCTGATCGATCTGTACGAAATTCGGAATTACGGACGCCAAATCAACGAATTGCTGACCAGCGAGGAAGTGGAATACGACGATATCACTTATTTGCTCAGCCTGACGAGAAACCGGCGTCTGGGAACCTATATCCC
>CAZFOX010000732.1:0-3071 GCA_964520565.1 uncultured bacterium
GGAGTTTCCTTAAAGAACGAGAAATACCCTGATCCCAACATTGAGGGCAACTATTTGAACCGGTACTGGACGCTTTCACAATCCGGTATCACAAATCTGGTCTGCAATGCCACCTTCCAGTACCTTGTAGCGGATGTTGTTGGCACCGAGAATAAACTATCCTGTTCCAAGGTCAATCCTTTGCCATTGATTACCTATGGGCAGACCAATGCCACAACGCATGTTTTATCAGCAAATGGAATTGTCGGGTTTGGATCGTTCACGGGAATGAAGAGCACCGTTACGCCAGAGAACCAGCAACTGGCCAATGTTGTTATTCCGAGCGGTCTAACGACCTGCTACGATGCTGCGCAGGTATTGACGGTAGCAGGAAACGGAACCGCGGGTTTCAGCGGCGATGGGGGAGACGCGCGGAATGCGAAATTAAATTATCCCTTCGATGTGTTCGCCGATGGATCGGGAAATCTTTATATTACCGACACGGGGAACCATCGCATTCGTTTTATCGGCCAGAATGGAATGATCGCCACGGTGGCCGGAACTGGAGAAGTTGGATATACCGGAGACGGATCGCCCGCGATCCAAGCCCGTTTGAATAATCCATTAAGTCTTTTCATTAGTCCGGTTGGAGAACTCTACGTGGCCGATGCCGGGAATAACGCGATCCGGAAGATTAACAATCTGGGTTTGATCTTCACAGTGGCGGGAAACGGCGTTTCCGGTTATTCGGGCGATGGAGGCTCTGCCAACGCGGCCAGCCTGCGTTCGCCGGGTTGTGTAGCTCTGGACGCTCAGGGGAATCTGCTGATTGCGGATACCGGCAACCATGCGATCCGTAAAGTGGCCAATGGGGTAATAACGACGGTGGCCGGAAATGGGACGGCCGGTTATTCGGGCGATGGCGGAGCGCCCGAAACGGCGCGCTTCAACAATCCGATCCGGCTTCTCGTAACGCCGTCAAACGATATCTACGTGGCCGATCAAAAGAATCATTGCGTACGGATCATCACGACTTCGTTTCCGTTCCGGGTTAGTGCGGGAAGCAACCGGATAGCGTTTATCGGCGATGCCTCTCCTCTGAACGCTTTGGTGGAGGGAGGCAGCGGGACGTATCAATACATCTGGAAGTTTCTTTCCGGCCCCAGTACGGATATCGGCCAATTCTCGTCCACGACGATCGAAGACCCTGTATTTACTCCTTCGACCGCAGGGACGTACGTTTTGGAACTCACAGTGAACGATGGATCGAATCCCCCCAAGAGCGATTCGGTTACCGTGCTGGTCTTTAAGCCGATTCCATTAAACGCGGTGATTGTCTGCGATACGTTGATGACGATGGACGATTTGAGTCTGGGGAAGGATTCCGATCCGGCGGATCAGCGCGATCTGGCGATTCGCTGGCGGCTCGATCCCGCGCAGATGAACCCCGATGACATCAGCGATATCAACGTGTTCGTCAGCGTGGATGGTGCGGATTACGAACTGCTGGGTGGAACCGGGAACGGGACTGCGTCGGTATTGGAATGGAGACCGACGGCTTCCGATTTCTTTAATCCCAAGTTTCAGGCGGGACCCGAGTTCGGCCACCAGTACCGTTTTCGCATTTTCGTTTCCACCCGTAGCGGGAATCCGGTCTATTACGGGCCGTTCGATAATGCCGGGCCGGTGCAGTATGAGGAACAGACCATTCCCACTCCCATCCCGGATACGCCGACGCCGGTTTCGACATTCACGCCCACGCATACATCGACCTGGACACCGACGAATACGCCGACATCCAAACCGATTCCGGTAAACACTCCGACTCCAACGTTTACTCCTATTTCCACACCGACGCCCAGTCCTCTATCGCCGACAGTTCTGCCGACGGTGACGCCGGTTCCAACGAATACGATTGCGCCGACTCATACTCCGATCCCCACGGCGACTCAGCAACCGGTTTCCACTCCGACGCCAATCATACCGGCGAGCCATACACCGACTTTCACATTCACTTCGACGCCGATTCCTACACCGACTGCGGCGGCAACTCCTACAGCGACGGGAAAACCCAGTCCAACAAAAACGAAAACTCCGGTTCCTACGCTTACGCCGACCTTTACGCGGACGCCGACCTGGACGCCTACCAACACGGCGACGCCAACGAATACGCCCGTTCCAGGGGATCCCCGCATTCGGGTGGAACCCCTGACTTTGAATTTCACGCGGGTATCCGCGTCGGGTGGAGATGTGAACGCCCAGCCGCCCGAGCGGCTTGATGAACCACTGGCCGAGATGGACGACTGGCGAATTCTGTTGCGCAGCGGCGATATCGATCCGTCGCGCGATTCTTTCCAGACCGTCAAACCATCGGGTATTCATCCCTCTCAAAAGGCGGAACGACGCCACATGCTGCTTCAGTTCAACCGGATTCCCTCTGTGGAAGAAAGGGAAGAACTAGCTCGGCGGGGAGTGACTCTTCTGCAATATATTCCCCACATGGCGTATTGGGCGGCGGTGGAGGCGAACGCATCCGGCCTGTCCGTGCAATCCGGGAAGGGGCGGGGCGTTCGTTGGATGGCCGAAGCCACGCAGGTGAATCGCCTGGCCCCCGAGTTGGAAACGGGCGAGTTCCCGCCCTATGTGTGGCTGGATGACGGGCGGGTGCAGGTAGCGGTCACCTTTTTTTGCGATGTGACGCAAGCGGATGTCGGTAATTCCATTCAGGGGATCGGCGGGGAAGTTCTGGAATGGAGTGGAGTGCATTCAGCCCGGGTAGCCGTACGACCGGAGCGGCTCAAAGAACTGGCCGCTTTGGACGAAGTGGAATGGGTGGAACCCGTTCCCGCTCCCAACCAGCCGGTGAATAGCACGGCTTCGCTGCGGAGCAATACCACGGCCTTACGTTCCGCGCCGTACACCTTAAATGGAAAGAACGTTGTCGTTGGCGTATGGGATGCAGGGCCGGTTTACGCGCACGTCGATTTTGGTTCCCGTTTAACGGTGATCGATACCGGAAAACCGGTTCACTATCATGCCACTCATGTGGCGGGGACGATCGGCGGGAATGCCGCGTCGGGGCAGTCGAACGC
>CAZFOX010000733.1:0-3058 GCA_964520565.1 uncultured bacterium
CTGACAAAAAAAACTGAGGATAAAATATTCGTTTTTGCGGTTGAAATGCGCAATCAACCCACCAATGCAATGTTTCAACTTTCAGAATCATATTCAGTCAAACAGGTGAAAGAGATTCAAACTCGAAAACCAATCGATATTCAAGAAGGAAAATGGATGGATTCGTTTTCCGCCTATGACGTCCGTATTTACGAAATCGCCTTGGGAGAGGGATGATGAAATACCTGAAACCCCTGCTGATCGTCGCGGTGCTTTTCATACTGGCAATTGTTCTGGAATTTGAACAAGATCCTTATTCGAAAATTCAAACGTTTTCTGTTTTTCCCGTCGTCGAAACCGAGGCGAAGACCTCTCTGGAAGATGCGGACGACCCTTGCATTTGGATTCACCCCGACGATCCCCAATTAAGCGCCGTAATTTGCACCGATAAAGATCAAGGATTGGCGGTCTACGATCTATCGGGAAAGGAAATCCAGTTTCTGCACTTGGGACGAGTCAATAATGTCGATATCCGCAGCTCCTTTCCATTTCAGAACCGAAAAATCGATTTGATCGCCGCCAGTAACCAATCTACCGATACCATTTCCCTGTTTACAATGGATCCTCAAACCCGGCAACTGCAGCCTCTCCCTGCCAAACCCATTAAGCCCATCATGAAAAGATTGTACGGATTATGTATGTACAAAGGGCGGCACGACCGCTTCTATGTTTTTATCACTTCCAATAAAGGAATGGTGGAACAATGGGAAGTATACGACGATATGGAGGGACAGATTGGATCCAAACTGGCTCGGACTCTCAAAGTCTCTTCCCAGGCGGAAGGTTGCGTGGCCGATGATGAACTGGGATATTTTTATCTGGCCGAAGAAGAAAAAGGCATATGGAAATTTAACGCGGAACCGGATGGAGGACAAATCGGCAACATCATATCGCAAATCAATCCCGTTCTCATGCCGGATTTGGAAGGATTGGCCATCTATTATGGCCGCACCCCCGGTACGGGTTATTTGATTGCATCCTGTCAGGGCAATAACCGCTTTACTGTCCTGGATCGTGCAAACGATCATAAATGTTTGGCGCTTATCGAAATTGCGGATTCGCCACAGATTGATGGAAATCAACATTCCGATGGGATCGACGTTTCCAACAGGAATTTTGGCGATCGGTTTCCCGAAGGAGTTTTCGTGGCTCAGGATGGAATAAATCGCGATGGCGATCCGACGAATTTCAAATACGTATCGATGAAGGATATCATCTCGGAATTGGAAAAACTGGATAGATTGCCCTTAACAACGTTTTTTCAATAGTCTTTATGCTTTTCCATAAAGACCATACCGATCCGGGGAGCTGCTTCTGTCGCTGCAGGGATTTTTTCGATTACGTTATTCAACTGTACCTTTTTTTCTTTCTGATCGATTAACTTTTTCCGTATCACATCGCTGATGGAAAAACCATTATCTTTCAGCTCTTCATAGAGAGGTGGAGGAACCCGTAAAGAATTCAATTCGTTCTTTTCCAACCAATTTTTCATCAACCAACTGCGGATAAATGTCGGATTTAATTTCAGCCCACGAATCGCCGGAACCGTATGGATCAATTCTTGGATAGGGCAATAATCCGCGTCGAAGCAATGGATGAAAGCATAAGTGGCCAGTAACATTTCGAGTTCTTTCTCTTCACATTCAGAACAACATATGCTGACCTCTTCAATTTGCCTGGCTTTATGGCAGATTTCGCATCGCTTTGTCGCCATTATGGATTCTCCCAGCTTCATCGATCCCCGTAAGGGTAATTATAACCGGAAATCCATTTGTTTTACAATATTGCAACACAACTCCAACATCGATTTCTGGCCTAAAAATCCCCTTCTTGAACGAAGGGGATTGGTTCGAATCGATTCCTCGATTGGCCTGGTTTATTTTCGATATTTGGCCGTCAGAAATTCAAAAGCTTCTTTCCGGTCTTTGGGATAATCCTGAACTGGAGTCAGGACGGCATTCTTTAACGCTTCGCAGCAGGGGCACGCCTTCGCATTACGACGAGGAGGAATCTTGGGAACGACAGTCTTGATCAACCGCTTCAGGTTTTCTGCATTCTTCGTCAGATATTCAATGACCATTTCGATTTCCACATCCTGTTCGTGCCAGCAATCGTAATCTGTCACGGCGGCGACGATGGCGTAACAAATCTCCGCTTCGCGGGCCAGTTTGGCTTCGGGCAAGGCCGTCATTCCGATCAGCTGGGCTCCCCAACTGCGGTACAGATTCGATTCGGCGCGAGTGGAAAATAAGGGGCCTTCCATGCAGACATAGGTTCCGGACGGATGAACGGTAACACAGCATTCCTTCGCCGATTCGATCAGAAGAGCGCGCAGTGGATTGCAGAATGGATCGGCAAAAGCCACATGAACGGCGATGGGATCGAAAAACGTATTGGCTCGATGTTTGGTGCGGTCGATCACCTGGTCGGGAACCACGAAATCGAGAGGTTTCATGTCCAGTTGGAGGCTGCCGACGGCATTCACGGCAATGATCCATTCCACCCCCAGTTTTTTCATGGCATAAATATTGGCTTGATAGGGAACGTGGGTGGGATTGAATCGATGGGTTCGGCCATGCCGGGGAAGAAACGCCAACTCTCTCCCCTCAAAACGGGCCAATCGAATCAGATCGGAGGGCGATCCGTATGGAGTCCATATGTCGATTTCATCGTGATATTCGATGCCTTCCAGAGAATAAACGCCCGATCCGCCGATAATTCCTATACGCGCTTCCGTCATGAATTTATCTCCCTTCTCAACCACGGTAATCATTGCCTGGATGGCCTGATTGAGGCTACCATATGTTGGCACTGTCCAACGGTCAAGCCGGTTTGGATGGATTTAGAGCGGTTCTAAAAAGTTTGTTTGTTAATTTCACACTCCATTTTCGAATAAGCCATTCGTTTCTGGCTTTTTCGAAGCGCGAATATAACTGTAATTTCGAGAATCGCTCTATACGATTCGTGGTGAAAAATGGGAGATTTCAATAATGATTCGAAGCATGACCGGGTATTGCAG
>CAZFOX010000734.1:0-3053 GCA_964520565.1 uncultured bacterium
CAGGGGCTCAGAACGATGCTGAGAATCCCCCAGATAAAAGCGGCGGCCAACGCAATGGCGGGCGTTCCTTCCACGGCATGGCTCAAGGCTGTGAATAGTTCCTGCATGGGCGTTGGACTTTCTTAAAATTCAATTCCCAATTCTTTCCATTTGGCGAGGATATCTTCTTTGGAGAAGAATCCTTCATGCCGGAAGAGTTCTTTTCCAGTTGCGTCGTAGAAAATCTGTGTGGGGATGACCTGAATGCCGTATTGCTGTGCGACTCCCTCCTGCTCCCAGACATCGAAAAAGACTACATCGAATTTCCCTTTGTATTCTTTTTTGAGATCTTCCAGGATGGGGGCCATCATTTTGCAGGGGATGCACTTTCCCGCGCCCAGATCGATCAGGCGGGGCAATGAAGCCGTTTCGGTATTCGCCGGTTCCACCGCTACGGGAGTCTCGAGTTTCTGGGCGTTCGCGCCGGGATTACTTTTTAGCAGAACGACACCGCCCACCGCTACCAGTAACACGATGACGATTCCAATCTTAACCGCTGCGTTCATGCGAATTCTCCTATTATGAGGATGTCAACTAGACAACCGTTTTTTCCCTTCATCCACCGCTTGCTGAATTCGGTAGTCGGTCACAGGCGATTCGCCTTTTTTTAAACCCAGGTCGGCGAGTTGAAGGTGAATAAAAGAGTCGAAACCGGCTTTTTCGAAAGTTTTTTTACCGCAGTTGGTCTCGCATCCATCGATCACCAGAATTTTGGAGGCGGCATGGGCTTTTTCGATCAGATCGTCCACTCCACCCCCGATACCCGCAAGGCATGACATATACCCCACTTTTTCGTTTCGTAGTTGCCGGGCGGCACGATCTGCGATTTCACCCACATCCGAGGCTCCGGAGCAGGTGTAAATCATTTTGACGGAAAATCCACAACAAGCTTTTTCGGCCACGATCGTATGACTCCTTTCCATGATTGCTGAAGTATTTTTCAACTCGAAAGAGTTGTTCTTATGGTTCACGTGTCCATAATTTCTGATTTATTACATAAACCTCATTTGCAACACCATGCTTTACAATATGATATATCCTTTTGTATCCTAAATTTGAATCGGGGGCATGTTAGAATCTGACAATCCCTTTTATCCAAAAGAATTACTGCTTTTATAATTTGGCGATTCTTCTCCGTTCCTCTCTTTCAAAATGTCATAGTGAGTTGAACGAAAATCCAATCTGCATCTTCATGGCTACCCGTCCCCGATAGATAGGAGCTAGGGAAGAAATGGGAATAACCGCAAAATAATTCAAAAAAGGTATTGAAATTCCATTTTGCGAGGAGATCGATTTCATGTCCGAGCGACGAACCCGATTTCCCGGTGGAATCCAGTCGCATTGGGCGCGAATGTCCAAAATACCAGGCGTCTTTATTCTCCGCGAGTTGGAAATAATGATAGTCCAGCGACAAAGTCAAAGTTTTCGATGGATGAATACTCAGATTCGCCTGATAGTCTTGCAAATTCATCCATGCAAACAGATTCATTCGTCCGTAAAACCGGTCGATTCCACCAAACAAGCCATCAAACGTTTCGTATGTCCCATCCTGCGGATTGTTGTCACCTGACGCACAACTATATTCCACTCCAAGGCGGGGTTTCCAGGCAATATCAAAAGTATATCCCAGTTGCGCGTTCATGCCCCATGCATCGATATTTTTATCTGCCCGTTCTCCAAATTGATGCGCATATAATAGAGCCCAATCGAAATGATTAACCAATTCACCCCCCGCATAGATTCCTGCTGAATGAGCTTGGAGATCGCCCCAGGTTCCCGATGGATACATGACTCCCTGGGTATCTTGTTTCAGGGTATAAAAAACATCCAAATCGATTGGGAGATTCTGGATACGGGAATAAATCCCGTAGGCGTCGAAGTCATAATGAGAATCGTCGAAATGGTTTTTATCGGAAATCACCTGTTTCGCCGCGATCCAATCCATATCCAGCGCTTCAGTATCGAAAAGGAATTTTACCGCGTCCCAGGTATAACGTCCTGTATTTCCCCAATCGCCCGGCCCCCACACTCTTCCATCCCGATAGGTGATAGTCTGACGTCCGATTTTAAAGCCGAACGGGGTATCGTACATTCGACTCCACTCAATATATCCTTCCCGGAGATCAAACGGATTTTGATGGGGACAGACCGTCCCGAAATCCCTCATCCTCAAGTCCGACAGCCAGAAATGGGCGTCTTGACCTTGGAGAAAGAAATGAAGATCGTCAGGAAGTCGATAGTCGAATTGGACCCGTACGCGTTCCAGTAAAAGATCGTCTGTATCGTTCGTACCGTATCCTTTAATGGTAAAGTTATCAAAGAACTCGCTGCGAATTCGCAGACTGCCACCGATATCCAACATACCGGGACCCAGAGGTATATCCTTCAGATATGTTTTCTTCCCTTCTTTTTCTGGAAGAGTTTCCTGCGCGGCAATCTCGATCGCGTGTATCACCAATATCAACAAAAATATCCAATAAAAAAGGCGATAAAACGGCACGATATAGGAAATCCTTCCGTACGGCATCAGCCATTAAGGTTGTTATCGAATCGTCATGGCATCTCCGGTTTGGGTGGATATATCTCTCCTGGATGTTCCCGTTCTTGTTCGGTTTTCGTAATCATTCCATGCATCCAAAACAGGGATCCGGGAAAACGTCCCGGACGCAGATGCACATTATAAAAATGCCAGATGACAATCGCCAGAAATGCCAGTAACGCTTCATGCGCATGCGCTTCTTTGAACGTATCCAACAAGACAGAATACGAAACGGGAACCAGGATTTTCACCAATTCCGGGAACCACATACCCAATCCTGTCACTCCCATGATGACGCATCCCCAAAAAACCGCCCAATAATCAAATTTCTCAAAATAACTGAATCGGTTGAAAAACGGCCGTTGATCTCGATATCCAACAAACCAAAGAATATTCCGATAAAAATCAATGAAGACGTTCTTGCGTGGTATCATCAAAGTAAAATCGCGGCGGCCTTCAGGATGGATAATGCAAT
>CAZFOX010000735.1:0-3050 GCA_964520565.1 uncultured bacterium
GGAACGTATCACAGGCCACCGCCGTCTTCGGTTTTACGGTTCAACTCCCCTGGTATCAGGAGCCCGTCTTTCTAGTCCTGTTGATCGCGGGGAGTGCGATTACCCTGATGGCCGTGGGATTCGCCATTTCGCGGCATATCAATCTGGAAAACCTGGTGAAAATCCGAACCCGCGATCTTCAGGCGGTGCACGAGCAACTGCTCGCCTATCAAAAACAACTGCAGTCGTTTGCTTCGGAAATCACCCTGATCGAAGAGCGCGACCGCAAGCAAATCGCCGCCGAGTTGCACGACCGCATTGGACACGGCCTGGCAGCCTGCCAGATGCAAATCGAAACGTTACTCCAGTACCCTCTCGATTCCTTCCCATCGCAGCTCTTGCATCGAACTCTGCACGTCCTCGAACAAACGATTCAGGATACGCGCACGCTGACGTTTGAAATCAGCCCGCCGATCCTTTACGAAATCGGATTGGAAGCTGCGCTGGAATGGCTGATCGAACAGATGGAGACTCAATACCGGTTGAAAGTCGAATTCATCGACGACGGCCAGCCGAAAGAATTAAGCGAAGACGCGCGCGGGATTCTCTTCCGTTCCGTCCGCGAGCTGTTGTTCAATGTGATCAAACACGCCGGTTCTCTGCATGCCCAGGTGTGTATTCGAAAAGAAGACAACGCCGTTCGGCTCACGGTTACCGACGAAGGAGTGGGATTTGAACGGGAACGGCCTGAGGATATGGCGAACCAACGCAGTTTTGGGCTTTTCAGCATCCGTGAAAGAATCGAATATCTGGGGGGGACGTTTGAATGCCGTACGCAACCGGGTCAAGGAACTCAAGTTACGATCTGGATGCCATGCATCGCCAGGCAATCACCTCCCGATTCCTGATTGATAATCCTTAGGCCAGTAGTTGATAATTCTTTGAAAAATAGTCATTTTCCCTTATTGCCTTGGGAACTGGCGAGAAGAAAATGATTCTATTCGATCCATATTTGGGAGTGTTATGAAGCGGATTCACGTTCTTTTGGCGGACGATCATCAGATCGTCCTGGAAGGCATCCGCCGGATTCTGGAAAAGGAATCCGGCGTGGAAGTTGTCGCGGAAGCGTTGGACGGCAGGGAGGCGGTCTCTTTAGTCACCGCCCTGTCCGTCGATGTGGTGTTTATGGATATCAGCATGCCCAATCTCAACGGGATCGAAGCCACTCGCCAAATCCTGCGGGTGAAACCCGATGTGAAGGTCGTCATCTTATCCATGCACGCGGACAAGCGCTTCGTCGAACGCGCTCTCAAGGCGGGTGTATGGGGTTATCTGCTGAAGAACCGTGCCGTGACCGAAGTGGCGACCGCCCTGCAATGCGTCACCCAGGGGAAAATCTATCTCAGTCCCGGAATCACCAACATCGTTGTCAGTGAATTCGTCAGCAGCGTCCACAAGAAGGAAAAAGAAGGCGAAGTGGATAGCCTGACGCCCCGCGAACGGGAAGTGTTGCAATTGATCGCCGAAGGACTGACGACCAAAGATATCGCCTCGCGAATGAATATCAGCGATAAAACCGTGGACGGCCACCGACAGAAAATCATGGATAAACTGAACTTACATTCCATCGCCCAACTGACCAAGTTTGCCATCCGGGAGGGGATTTCGTCTTTGGAGAATTGATCGTCCTGTTTGATTCCGATTCCCGCCGTATCGAATGTCATTGATTGAAAATAAAAGACTTTGCTATGAGGGAGCGCAAGGAACCGATCATCCAGGTATTTTCCAGGGTGAAATTGAGGGATTATCCCGATAGACGCCCAACAGGGCTTTGTTAGAATGACTGCGTTTTGAAGAGTATTCGTAAGATACCACTCTACTCGGAGGAAAGGAGTACATCGTGATCATGAAGAAAAAAGCGATTTGGATTGCACTGATGATTGGCATGGCGAGCGTTTCTTCGTTCGCCCTGGATGGCGTCGCGAATGGTTCTCATCTCTGGACGGTCGAATTCGATTCATACGATCCCTCATCGGGGTATTTCATTATTGAATGGACATACGACAAATCCAACAATTATTGGGACGCCGTCGAACAGTATCTGGATCTGCCTTACTTTCAAGGTGGAGCGTACGAAGGCAGAGTGTACGACATGGGAATGTCCATGATCGAAATTAATGGAGTGAAGAGCCTGGTCGTCGCCGTCTCGAAAGGCGACTCTCATTTCCCCAGCATGGGAACGCAGTTCCAACACCGCAAACTGAACGCGGAAGGGTATTGGGCCAGTGTGCAGGATCCGATCCACACCACGCCCGCCGACGTCAGCCCGCTGGGAATGGATCTCTATAAGATCGGGAACGAATTGCACATGGTCTGGATTGAGGACAACGACGCGGCCGGCCCCAAAAGCAATATGTGCGAGATTTACGACTGCAAGTACAAGATCAATGCCGATGGAACGTTTACCAAAGACGGCCAGGCGACGCTGGTATATTCCAAAAAACTAAACTGGAGCGCGACTCATCCCGGTAACGGTGGGGTCAACGGCGTGGCCGCTTGCGATTTCGACGGCGACAACGACATCGATTACGTCATCGCGCAGATGTATTACGGCGACAGCCCTTCCTCTTCCAGCATGTCCTTGCTTGAGCAAACCGCACCGGGCGTTTATGCTACCGCCTTGAAAGAACTGCATTGGACGCCAACCGGTAGCGGTTCCGAAGGATTGACCGTATGCAATATCGACGGCGACACCAATCTGGATTTCTTGAAGACCAATGAGGCCGAAGGCAACTGGAGCCAGGTTTATTGGTATGAAAAATCCGGCGATCAACTGGTCTTACAAGGAATGTTGATCGATTGCGCGGTGGATGCCACGGCCTGGGGTTTGAAAGTAGGTCATCTGTTCGGTATCTACGCCAACGAACCGGCTATGACGATCACGCCGGTTTCCGATTGGGAATTACAATAATTTCTTTCATTTTTCTCCTCCCCCTGGAAAGAGGCGCGCCTCAGTTTGGCGCGCCTTCATTTTGGGGAGAGGAATCGTTGTTCGAAACGATCTATTCCAG
>CAZFOX010000736.1:0-3044 GCA_964520565.1 uncultured bacterium
AATTCTGAACCTCGATAAACCGGTAATCGCTTACGACTGGAATGGCGACGGCATGCCCGACCTGGTCGCCGACGGCCATTGGTATCGCAACCGGGGACGTCTTGAATTCGCCGAGGGAATCGCTATTCCCGATTTTCCCGACAACGTCAAGACCATTGCCGACTGGAACGGCGATTCAATCCCCGATCTGTTTGCCTCGGAACGGCTACCCGGCGAATTCTGGCCTACCGCGCCGGTGTGGCGCAACGGCGAATCGCCCTACACACCCGACGGCATCTGGAAGGGCGGCCCCCTGTGGGGAAGCCTGCGGTATTACCAGGGCGCGCTCGAAAATGGAGCGCTGCACTGGATCGACGAAGGAATTCTTCAGGCGGGCGGCGAGCCGCTCGAAGTGTACGGCGAAGCCTACCCCGCACTCGCCGATTGGGACGGAGACCACGATTTGGATTTAGTGGTGGGCGGCTTATTCGATTTGACCTATTTCGAAAACACCGGAAATCCTGCCCATCCCTCCTTAGCATCCCGCCGCCGCGTATTTGGAGGAGAAAACCTGCCGGGGATTTACATCCGCCCCGTGGCCGTTTCTCTGGAGCGAGACTTGTATCCCGATCTGGTCGTCGCTCAGGAAAGCGGCGAACTCCTTTTTTTCAACACACTGGGTGTCAACCCCCACCGGACACCTTATTTTGTTCACAAGCGAAACGCCTATCAGCAAAACGCCCTTCTGGATGCAGGATGCCTCTCTGTCATTTCGGCCGCCGATTGGGATAACGACGGCGATCTGGATATCGTTAGCGGCAATTCGTACGGCGAAATCATCCTGTTTCTTCAGGAGGGGAAAAGTGGAAAGTGGCGACGTCAGACGGTTCCCGCCATTCACGTTCAGGCCGGTGCGAACGGATCGATCCAGGGGCCGAATGAAGCCCATTTCGGATATACCTGCCCGGTTTTCTGCGACTGGAACCGCGACGGGCAACTCGATCTGATCGTGTCGGATATCTGGGGAAAGTATACTTACTATCCACGCCATCCGGTTTCTCATGCCTCCGATTGCAGTTATTACCCCGTCGGCATCCCCATTCTATGCAAGAGTCCCCGCAAGGATTTGTTCGTTCCCCCGTGGGTCTGGCATCAACCAAAGAACCATGAACTGATCACCCAATGGCGCTGCCAGCCCGCGGTGGAAGACTGGAACCGCGACGGTCTCTTCGATCTCATTACACTCGATAGCCAGGGTTACCTGGCGTTGTATCCAGGTTTGCAGATCGATCCGCCGGAAGTGGATGCACCGCAGCGTTATTTTCTCTTGCCGGACGGCAAACCAATTCGCATTACAAATGGTCTTAACGGCCGGGCGGGACGGGCACGCATCGTGATTGTGGATTGGGACGGCGACGGCGACCGGGATATCCTGCGCGGCTGTACGCACGCCGGGGATCATGAAGACCCCCATTTCGCCGATTACGAACGGGTGGCGGTCTGGTATGAGAACACTGGTGACGATCGGACGTTTGCGTTCCAGGGAAATGTATTGAAAAACGATCGAGATGTCTCTTTTTGCGGTCATGCCACCTCGCCCGCCGCCGTGGATTGGGATCGAAACGGCTCGCTCGATTTGTTGTTGGGAACCGAAGACGGGTTGATTTATTTCTTCACGCGCGAGTATCTGGAAAAGAAAGAAGCGCATTGAGAAAAAAGAGAATAGGGGAGCAAGACCGTCCTCAGGTTGTCCCTCCCATGGGTATCCCTATAGAAAAAGCTCTCACAATATATTATTTACCTAATATTACCCATTCATTGTTAGATATTGGATTCAATGGAATCGGTTAGAGTGATTCTCTAAATTAGGTTCATATTCGCGTTTCGAAAAAGCCGGAAATGATTGGCTTTTTCGAAGATGGAGCGTGAAATTAACGCACAAACTTTTGAGAATCGCTCTAATTGACCAGCATCCAATTGTGTATTGCTGTTGGGATGGGTTCGAGATTCATGAGTCCCCATTGATTTTGAGAGTTCCATACATCGGTGCTTCCCGGCCCCGACCAGAAAATCCAGCCTTGCAAATAGACTTTCGCGTCGCTGTCGCAGAATTCAGCGTTGAAACCGTAGGATTTTCCTGGATTCATGGTGCGCAGGTTGTATCCGGGTACTTCGTTAAGGGGCATACGTTCTTCGAACACATAGGTATAAGGGCCGGAACCGGAGATTTGAATTCCCACCAGCCAATTGACCTGGTCGGGTTGAGCGCCCACGCCTGCTGTGCTGGAGGTTCGCTTGGTTGTGAAATCGCCGTTTTCGGTATAACAATTGTAATCCGTACTGACGCCGAATTGTTCGTATCCGGGCTGGGTTGCGATCGGATCGCCGGAAATGTTGCTTTTCGCCGAATTATTGGTGTCCATATAAATATGCAGACAATCCTCTTTCCAGGCTTCATTCCGGTTGTTTTCGGAGGTTCGTTGTTCCAACAGGTCATCCTGTATGATCGCCAATAGATAGATAAATTCCCCATCGTGTGCCAGGTAAACTGTGACCTCCCCGTCCTCCCGCCCATTCATGGTCCCCAAGACGGTCGTCCCCAAAATTTTTGACGTGCCCTTTTTCCCATCGCCGTTGTAGAAATTGATGGGACTTTGGAGCGCTTTTGCAGGCCAATCCGAATAGTCGCCATCGATTGCGATGGCGGTCTCGGACGAATCGAAATACGGAACGCCGATTTCGGGGCGGACGGGTGCGGCATAGGCGGAAATACACAGTACCATAACCAGGATAGGACAGACACAGGGTGTGTGTTTCATAATTATCTCCTCGCTTATGATTGGCGGATGATTTGAAAATGTCGAAGTAAGCCAAAGGAAGAATATATAACAAGAATGTAATCTTGTCATTGGATTATTGAACTTTCTACCTGACTGCTTTAATGTGAAGATTCACGGAATGGATGAAGCGTGCGGCTACGAGTAGAGTGGCCAATAAAAAGTGTCGAGAAAAAAACAACGATCCGGCTTTTAGATTGCTTCACTTCGTTCGCAATGACACGAACA
>CAZFOX010000737.1:0-3042 GCA_964520565.1 uncultured bacterium
ACGCTGTTGCGAGACGATAAACGAGCGGGTGACGATTTCTACCGAATGCGATGGAGAGGAAAGTCGATCGGCATGGACGGTCAGTTGCGAATCGACCGTCCATTCACGCCAGGCGCCGTTATCCAAGCGGTAGAGCATAATGGGATGCAGATTAACGGGGTAGGGTGAGGCGTCAAAGTGAAGGGTACAGGAGCCACCGGTGAAGGCAAAGCGAATCGATGCGCCCGAATAGATCGTCGCCGCGGTTTCGGGATTGGTTCGATCCCATCGTCCCAAATAGATGAAATTCTCGTTGCTGGGTGGAATCAGGATATCGGCGCAGGCTCGATCCGATGGAGCGAGTAAGGATAGAAACAGTCCGGATATGAGAATCGATAAGAACGATCTATGCAGATTTGGAAATCTCTTGAGGAACAAAAACATTGACTTTCTTTCACTGATTGCGGCGTATCGGAAAGTGATTTTCACGCCGGAATCGTCTATGATGATGTGATGATTTCAGAGTCATTATGATTCAGGTTGTTATTCATTTCCAGTCGATTTTCCCATCCATTCGGAAAGGCGAAACGGCGTATGGCTGAGAGTTATTGGTATCCGCTCGATCCTAAAGAATCCACGTATTGGATTCGGAATATGGAATGCTGCCGGAAACGCGATCCCCTGCTGGCGGATCGGATTCAATCGGGGATCGAGCGGTTGCGGGATTATCAGTTTCTGCATATTGCCGAGGGGCAATATGCCTGTCGGGAAACGGTAGGGGAAACCTTTCTCTATAATCCGGCAATCTTTCAAAGTTCTTTACAGACCGGATTCGACCGGCTTTTGCGGTATTTTCAAGATGGAGTGGAAATGGTGGTGATTGCCGGGGCGGGATTGGGTTACCTGGCGGCGCATGCGGAAGAGAACATTCGGGGAAAATACGAATTGGGGTTGGTGCTGCTCGAAAACCGTCCAGAACTGATTGCCGCGCAATTTTGCCTGTTCGATTGCCGGCGGCTGATTGAATCCACTCAAATATTCTGGGGAGTGGATCGATCCCTCCCGGAGGCGATTCGATCCGTTTTTGAAAAGTTTCGCCTCGATCTGATTCCTCCCAGCAAGATCGCTCCTCTGCAGGAACGATGGCTGTCGGATGGGGAAAAGAGAGAAATGCAGCAAACCGGGGCTTGGATCGGGCAGAAGTGGAAGGCTGTATCCGCCGAATTGGTTCGGAGGCAGGATTGTTACAACCGGGCGATGAAAGAAAAACCCAATCTGGAAAAGGGGCGCATCTGGGCGATGGCGACGCCCGATGCCTACGCCCATACGCCGCTGATCCGTACATTGCTGAGCGGTTTTGAGGAACTGGGTTGGACGCGGACGCTTTTGGAAATCCGGGATGGATTCGCTACGCGATACCGGGTCAGCGACAGTATTGTCGAGGCGGTTCCCGACGTTTTTCTGATTTGTAATGCGGCGTCGGCTACCTTGTTGTCGCCGGATTCTGCTCGGCCTTGCGCGTGTTGGATGCTGGATCATCCGCGGTATTACTCGGGCGATGCTTTTCGGCAGCAGTTGATGGCGAGGGATTCGGTGTTTTATATCGACCGGGAATATGGGAGAGATTTGGAGGGAACGCAGGTCGGTTCGCATCAATTTTTGCCCGCGAGTGCTTCTCTATTACGGAAAGGCATTCGCCGGAAGGAACTGGAGGCGCCGATTTTGTTTGTCGGATCTTATCAGGACGCCAGCCCGTTCTATCAAAGCCTCCCTCGCAGGTCCTTGGAAGAAATCGAGACCGTTCTGGATGCCATGATTCAGCATCCCACACACACCGGCAGCCAGACGTTGGATACCATGCCTGTTTCCGAAGAGACGTTTGGTTATCTGAGAAAAAAAGCGCACGAATTTACCATTCATATCCAGGAACGATTGCCGGATACGCCGCGGCAGATCGATTATTTCCTGTATGCGTTGGCGAACAGCCGGAAGCGGGAAAAGTCTGTGCGGGAACTGCTCGAGCTGGGAATCGTTATTTATGGGCCGGATTCATGGAAGCCGGTGATGGGGGAGCGGCACGCTTCCCAATACCGGGGGTGGATATCTCCGGACGATCTGGCGGACGCCTACGCTTCGGCGGATATCGTTTTGAACGTGCATAGTCTGCAATGCCCCACTTGTTTGAATCCCCGCGATTTCGATGTACTGGCGGCGGGGGGGTGTTTGTTGACGGATTGGGTGGAGGATGTGGAACGGGGGATCGTCGAACCGGGGCGGGATTGTGTGGTGGCGAAAGATTCCAATAATTTGGCCGAGCAAGCCAGGCGGTTACTGGAAAATCCGGCGATGCGGGAAGAAATCCGGGAGCAGGGATATTCCACCTATTCACAGCGTCATACTCCCCGGCACCGGGCGGCGGAGATAGTGGAAGTGTTGAAGGGGAGGGGATGAGGGAACTAATGTGCCGAGATATCTTCATCAACGATAGGATTCTCGTCGGTGGGCTACTTTGATGATTAATATAATAAGCCGATCATCTTGAATTCGGTAAATGATTCTGTAATCACCAACGCGTATTCTGTAGTAGTCATTGGAACCTTCAAGTTTGATAGCATCATGTGGTCTTGGATTTGTTTCTAATGAGACAACTTTTCGTATTATTCGCTTACGAATAGATTCAGGTAATGCGTTTACGAATTTACGAGCAGGATTTAAAATCAGGATGTCGTACACGATCGCTCAGTCAGATTGTATGCCATTTTCCAACAACCATTCATGTAGGGATATATAACCAGTTTGTCCTGCTTCTTTTTCAATGCGTTGGGCATCGGCCAAATCGAGACGATCCTCTAAAGATTGGAAATAGCGAAGATCGTCAAGCGTTACTAAAGCGGCGATAGGAAGGCCATCTGGCGCATGTAGAAGAATACGTTGATGTTGATCGACGACATTTTTCAATTCAATAGGTAAAGGAATAGAAATCATTTTTTTTCTCCATTACCGTAAATTACTGGTGAGTGCGAAGTTCTACTGACATAAATTTGTAAATCTTGATAATTCAGA
>CAZFOX010000738.1:0-3035 GCA_964520565.1 uncultured bacterium
AAACCGGAAAGCAACTCAATAAAGCCCTACGCGGCTATGAAGATCTCAACCGGCAGGCCATTCACCTCATCCGCGACGGGGGGATTCTCTGCACCTGCTCGTGTTCCTATTTCATTCATCCCGATCAGTTTCTGAACGCGCTTCATTCCGCCGCCGCCCGTGAACGCCGCCAGATTCACATTCTGGAGATTCGCGGCCAGTCCCGCGATCATCCCATCTTGCTTCCCATGCCTGAATCCCGCTATCTCAAATGCGTGATCGGCATCGTCCGAACCCGGTAAACCATAGAGTGCGGGCGTCCTCGCCCGCGTTATCCTTCTAGGGTAGATCAGGCGTCCCGCCTGTGCGGTTTTATTCTTCGATCCGCCCCAACAGCCGCAAAAGGCCGTCCAGGATTGTGATGGGATGAGGGGGGCATCCAGGGATGTACAAATCGACGGGAAGAATCGCATCCGCTCCGTTGTGCGCTTCGGGATGATCCCGAAACGGGCCGCCGGATATCGCACACGACCCTACTGCGATCACAAATTTCGGCGAGGGAACGGCCTCATAGGTTTTCTGTAACGCCAGCCGCATATTTTCGGTAACCGGTCCCGTGATCAGCAATCCATCCGCATGCCGGGGAGAGGCGACGAACTGAATGCCGAAACGTCCCAGGTCAAACACGATGGTTGTCAATACGTTGGTATCCGCTTCACACGCATTGCATCCACCCGCGCTGACCTGGCGCAGTTTCAAAGACCGCCCGAAGATTCGGCGGCTTTTTTCATCGAGCGCCTGCGCCAGTTGTCGCAACGTCCCGGTTACAACCAAATCCTCGCGTTTCCGCGCCGCCAGCCGGTAATCGGTGTCGTGGCGAACCGCACCGCTGGGACAGGCATCCCGGCATTCCGTACAAAACAGGCATTTTCCCAGATCCACGGCAATCCGTTCCGGGTGAATATCGATGGCATCGGTGGGGCATGCCGCCGCACAGGCCGCGCAATCCGGCGGACATAAAGAACGGTCGAACAGAGGAACGCCCCGCAGGCGGTCAGGAAGCGTGGGCGGCTCATCGGGGAAGCCGACGGTTCGATGCCCTTGTTGAAAGCGAGTCCATAATACCTTCACCATCGATTCATCTCACAGATCGTGTCCGCAATAGGACAGATTGAAACTCTTGTTGCAGAGCGGAAAGTCGGATATCTGCTGGTTGCGTAGCGCCATCGCCAATCCCATCCAGTTGTGAAAGGAAGGATCGACGATCTTGTAATGTTCGAATTGCCCCCGTTCGTCTGTCAACGCCACATGGCAAATTTCGCCGCGCCATCCCTCCACCAGCGAGGCGGCGATGCGATTGGAAGGCAGGATTCCGGCTTTGGCGCGGATTGGCCCCGGCGGCAATGAATCCAACTGGGTTTTGATGAAGGCTACCGAGCGTTGAATCTCCAACCATCGCACGTACGCGCGGGCGAACACATCGCCCGTATGCCAGGTCGAAACGGGAATCTGGAAGAAGCGGTAGATGCCCGAGGGAAAATCGTACCGCACGTCCCGCTCCAATCCACAGGCGCGGGCGGCAGGTCCCACCAGACCCAAAGCGGCGCAGTCCGAACTGGTTATGTTTCCCGTCTCTTCAAACCGGGCCATCACGGAAGAAGTCGTCCATAATAATTCCACGGCGGACGAGACGTCGCGGAACGTGTTTTCCAAACGTTCCCGAAGTCGATTGATGCGTTCTTCTTCCAGATCGAATCCCACGCCGCCCGGACGGATCAGCGTCCGCCCGAACCGGCTGCCGCACAAAAGGGCGGTCATATTTAAAAAATCACCACGCAGCCGCCCGCAATAAGAGGCGGTTGGTAAATAGCCCACATCTCCGGCCAGTGCGCCCAGATCGCCGGTATGGTTGGCCAACCGCTCGAGTTCCAGGGCGATTCCCCGGATTCCCTGCGCCCGTACCGGAACCTTGCAACCGGACAGCGATTCCAGAATATGACAGTACGCCGTGGTATGCCCGATGGTGGTATCGCCCGCCAGGGTTTCCATCAGGGAGAGGGTACGCTTGTGCGGCCCCTGCCGCAGCGCTTTCTCTACCCCCCGGTGCTGATAGCCCAGCGAAATTTCCAAATGGAAGACATGCTCGCCGTGGCATTGAAAACGAAAATGGCCGGGCTCAATGATTCCCGCATGGACCGGACCTACTGCCACTTCGTGAATCTCCTCGCCTTCCACACGGTAATAATCGGTTACACCGATTTCCAGTGGAGTTTGTTTCTCTGCCGATTTGAGTTGATAGGGAGCGTGAAAACGGATGGGTTTTAACCAGGGGTGTCTCTTTGGAACAAGTCCCCACTGTTCGGCGATTTCCCGCTCGAACCAATGCGCGGGAGAACAATCGGGTGTCAAGGATGGATAGGACTCCCGTACGTCGGTACTGGTCAGCGAAAGGATCCCTTCGGCATCGTGGGCGAGAAGCGCCGTCAGCCGGATTGCCCCGTCCCGGGAGGGATACCCGAACAATGCCGCGAGCCGGGTTCCTTGGGATACTTCGTCCACGACGGTATCGCGAAAATCCGCCATCGATAAAACTGGAATGTTTTCCCGGGGGGCTGATTCGGTGTTATGCAGGTACAGGAGTGTGGAACCTGGCATCATTGCCCTCCCAAAACCTGCGCGGCGTGTTGAATGGCCTGGTTGAGAAAATCGGGGATATAAATCCCCAGAAGAAGCGCCAACAGGCTCAACGCTACGGGTGGAATCACGAAACAGACCGATTCAAAGGTGGCATCGCGTTTCATATTCGGCGATGGATTCCCCTGCGCCATCCGCAAAAACGGAGTGGCCATGCCTGCAAACTGGCCGAACAGCGAACTCGTCGGTTCGAATGTTATTATCCCTCCGGCGAAAGACGTGAAGACAGCGAAAGAGCGCCTCGAAAAGGCAAAGGCAGGGGCCTTTGAGTGTTATGACTGGTGGCTTTGCCATAAGAAGTTGTGATGTAGGGCAGAGCAATGGCTTTGCCATAATGAAGTTGTAATATATTGCCGAGCAAT
>CAZFOX010000739.1:0-3032 GCA_964520565.1 uncultured bacterium
AAATTCTGAGTGCCGCCCGCTTTCATTTCCACTGCGGATGGAGAGATTTCGAGCGTCTCGATCCAATCTTCTACCGTAATGGATGTCGACGCCGTATACAGTTGCCCGTGCTCTGTATAACGGCACGTCAGCGTGGCTTTTCCGGTCTTATCGGCGTGAAAATCTCCCTGGCTTAATGTTCCCAAGGGAGAATCCATCGTCCAGAAGCCGTCCACCCGGTTTTCCACGGATTTATCCGATCGGGTAACCTGCAGGACGATGCGGGTCGTTTGGTTCAAATTGACCTTGATCGGGGTGGGAGAAATCGCGACGGACTTTATAGGCACGTAAAACTCCACCGGCGTGGAGGGGCCGTTTACCCGGCGGTGATCGTTGAAATAGGGATAAAGAACTGTTGCGCCTGCATTGTCGCCTGTCAGGATGAAACGATCGTCGTTCCATTCCATGTCTGCTATTTTTGTATCGTAAACCCATGATGCGGGCTGGGAGAGAGAGACGCCGTCGTCGTATTCCACCATCGCCCGGATTTCTGTCTTTTGTCCAGTGGGAATCCCATTGGGAAACGATGGCGGATCCATTTCGATCCGCGAAACGGAAGCGATGACCCGGACGGGGAATTCCTGCGTATACGTTCCGCCGAACCAGTCCTGATGGCCGGAGTATTCGAATCGAACTGAACCTTCACCTTTCTCGCGAGCCAGAAGCGCCGTTCGGGTGGCATTCACTCCCACCACTCGATCGTTCAAACTGGTAATCGTATAAAGGGAACGTAATGCCGTTTCCTTTCCATTGGCGTAAACCAAATAGATATCTTCTACAGTATCGAATTCGCGTAATTGCAACAGGTCGGCTCCAAAACGAAATCCCGTAATTCCATGAACGGTAACCGTTAGCGGTTCGCTCTCCAGCAAGTCTCCCAGGCGAACGCGAAACACCGCCTGACCGGCTGAGAGCGAATCGAACATCATCGTGGTTGACAGGCGCGAGGATGTCATCCGAAACAAGCCGGTATTATCCCATTCCACGGTTGCGTATATCTCCATCGCGTATTCCTTTCCCTGGTTGTTGACAGCGGACACTTTTAGATAAAGAGGATCGCCATAGAGAAGATGAAACTCATTGGGAGCGACCAACTCGCCTGTCTTGTTTTTCGAGGTGGGTTTCACAATCAACTTTTCATATCGGATCGTTCCTTGAACCAAAAGAACGACATCCGCCTGTAAGGGGACACCGTCCAGATCATATCTGGCATGAAGAATGGTTTCTCCGGAAGCGAATCCTGTCAGGTGGGGTAGGCTGACCAATGCTAGCCCGGGATTGTCCAAAGTCACCTGAACCTCGCTGGTGACCGTCATTTTTTGGCCAGTCTCTGAATTTACGATTTCGAAATGAAGAACCGTATCTTTGCCGATTTCCACCACGAGAGGAGATGTTGTGGGTTTGGGTTGAAGACTCCATTCCGCAAAGGCTGAGACACAAAACACCAACAGGATCGGGAGAATTATCATTCCGGATTTCATTTTGTGAGACCTCGTTGTTTTTTGAATAACACCGTTGGGTGAGAATTATTCCCCTGCTTTTTGCAACGAGAAACCGGAGGGCAGGACGGTGACGATATACCGGCTTCCCTCTTTGGCATCCTGAGAAACCGCTGAACCATACATCAAATCCAGGAAGGGAATCCGATCTTCGTTCGCGTACATCCATTTCCACCATTCTTCCGAGGAAGGATCGGCGATGGGATAGACCGTCCGCTCTTTCGCGCGTTCGTCGTCAATGGAGTAATAACTTCCCTGGATGCGGGTCAGCTGATAAACCGGTCTGAATCCTAGAAAGCTCAACCAGGGTTGAAAGCGGATGATATGGCCTTCCAGCATCCACCGGTCTCCCTTGAGGGAAAATTCTTTCTCCAAAGGAGCGTTGTTATTTGAGAGAGGTTGGCCGAATTCCTGAATCCTTGCAATGAAATTCTGTTCTCCGGTCTGGCCGGTTATGAGAACTTTGGCGATTGGTTCTCCCACTGCAAAGCGAAATTCAGAAAAGCCAGGCCACTGAAGAAAAGAAGCAGACTTCCCAGAAACAAAAAAGCGTCACGTCCAAGCCGCCTCGAACGGCGCCGTTCCTGTGTTTCGGGAATCCGCCGGAATCGATTGACGGTATTCCAAAGAAAGCGCAGGATCGCCGCCAGTGCGAAGATCTCCAGGCAAACCGCGAAACCATACAGAGAAGATAGCAAGTTCATCGATTCTTCCTCACCAATCGGATGAATGCCTGACCGATTATATAATCAACCCAACTCATCCGCAACAATTCAACCCTCTCGAATTATTTCACATAATCGAGACTTCGTAGATGCTCCATGAGTGGTTCGGGCATCCCCACCGGTTCTTCCCGGAGAACTGGTGGATCGCCGTAAGAATCCACATAACGGGCCGGATTCTGCGATAAGTACGATTCTTGGAACGCTTCGTTTACAATTCGCCCCGGCAGTTCGCGGCTCAGGGGCAGACCGAGCCAATACAACATTGTCGGCGCGAGATCGAGCAGGTTCGCGTTTTTAATAATCGCGCCGGGCGGCGTTGCCGGGCTATTTATGATTACAATCCCTCTGGGATCGTGCGTCCCGGAAAACATTCGGGTAAAGAAGAAACGATGAACAGGCCATGCGTTTCTCCGAATTACGATCGATGCATGAGCAACTAATGGCGATTCCTCATGCCATGAGAGAGAGAATTGGGTTTGGAGGGCAATCTGTTTTCCTTCTTCTATTTCCACCTGGAATACGGGTTCTTCTTCACCGGCGAAGTGAATCTCTCTCAGATCGGCCGCAATCGATTCGAGCAATCCGGGAATATCGGCTACCGGTTCTAAAATGATACGGCGTTGAATGGTGTAATAGTGAATTAGTCGGCTGGCATCGATCGCTTCGAGTAAACGAGGGACATCGAGGAAGAACTGCCGGGGGGCATTGGGATCGGCCTTGAAACCATGATCGGAAATGAGTAATACCATCGTCTGCGGTGGCATCGCCA
>CAZFOX010000740.1:0-3022 GCA_964520565.1 uncultured bacterium
GTGCCAAGATCTGTGTTTTTTCTGCCCTTGAGTTCCGTCTTCAAGACACTTTTTGCCGGATTATGATTGAGGGAAGAAACAGAATAACCGCGTAGAGATTCACCCGGAGGCTCTCATGAAAGTCAAGGAACTAATTCGGCGGATCGAGCGGATTGTACCTCCCGATTGGGCGCTGCCCGATGACCCCATCGGACTGCTGGTAGGCGATCCCGAACGGGATGTCAAACGCGTGCTGGTAGGTCTCGAAGCGGCTACCGCTTTTCTGCGTCAGGCCGTTCGCCGTAAGGCAGACTTTCTTCTGGTGCATCACCCGCTCATTTATCATCCGTTGAGGCGCCTGCTGGAAAACGATCCTGTCCAGCGCCTGGTGCGCGAATTGATCCGGCGGGATATGGCGCTCTACGCCGCCCATACCAATTTCGATCTGCATCCCGAAGGCATGGCCAAAACCTGGGCGGTCAAGTTGGGCTGCCGGTCCATGCATCCCCTCGCTCCGAAACCGCAGGGGCGCCGCCTGAAACTGGTCGTGTTTGTTCCCCCGGAGCATACAGACAAGGTGCGGGAAGCGCTGGCCGGAGCTGGCGCGGGAAATATCGGGGAATATTCCCGGTGTTCGTTTTCTGCTCGTGGAGAAGGTACGTTCTGCGGTTCCGAAGAGTCCAATCCTTTTACCGGGCGTAGCGGTGTCTTCGAACGCGCCGAGGAAGACCGGTTGGAGATGATTCTCCCGGAACGGGCGAAATGGGCCGTCGTGAATGCTTTATACGCCGCACACCCTTACGAAGAACCCGCCTACGATCTTTTCGAATTGGATGAATTCCGGGATCTGCGGCAGGCGCTGTGGATCGGGGAATTTGAAAGGGCTCTCTCGTGGGATGAATTTCTGCGCCGCGTATCCGCCAGCCTTCCCCGGCCGGAACCATTGGGCGGCGTTCGCCCTAAGCCCCGGCGGCGTATCCGAAAAATCGCCCTTGCCACAGGCGGCGGCGCTTCGTTGATCTCGATGGCGGCGGGGCTGGATGTGGATGCTTACCTGACCGGCGAGGTGGGATACCACTCGCTCTGGGAAGCCAACGAATTGGGTTTGAATGTGGTCACTGCCGGGCATGGCGGCAGCGAATCGCTGTTTGCCGAATCGATCGTTCCACTTCTTAGTCGTTATATCAACGAGGTAGTCTGGCTGACGGAACAATAAGACGGCCGTTATGCGTGGGTTTTGTGTTTACGGCCCAGAGCCATCAAGGTGAAATCGTCCAGGCGCTCGCGCTGTCCGCGGAAGGTCTCGGTGCGTTGGAAAATTTTTTGTACGAGGTTTTTGACCGAGGTGGGTTGCAACCGTAAAAAATTTTCCTTCAGCTGGTCCGCTCCGAAGAAATAATTTTGTGTGTTTTGAACGTCGAGAACGCCGTCCGTGAAAAAGAGAATCTGATCCCCGGGTTCGAGTGTAACGGATTGTTCCTCGTAGGATTCCATCTCGAACGTTCGCAGAGGGAAGGAAGGTTCTGTCTTTAGGTCGAGAATATTCTGTTCGGCGGCGCGGTAAAAAAGCAGGGGAACGTGCCCGGCGTGAGAATAGACGAGTTCCATGGTACGCAGATTCAAGACCGCGTAAAACATAGTCACGTAATGATCGGAAGAGAGGTTGGCGTTCAACTTGCGGTTAAAAAGAAACAACGCTTCCTGGGGACTGACGATTCCCCGGCCAAATTCCTTCACAACCATTTGCGTCAGCGCCATAACGACTGCCGCCGCCGATCCATGCCCGGCTATATCCGCGATCACCAGCCCCCAATGATCGTCGTCCACTTGAATCACGTCGTAATAATCCCCGCCCACTTTGATCGAGGGTTGATAAACGGCGGCCAGTTCCAGTTCGGGATGTTCCGGGAAGGAATGAGGAAGAAAAGAGCGTTGCATTTTCGCGGTTTCGCTCAATTCCCGATCCATGATTCGTTGCGCCCGCGATAATTGGCGCTGGCTCTCTTCCACGCTGGTCTCCAGGTTATGAATGCGAAGGTGGCCTCGCAGAAGAGACAGGAGATGTTGGTTGGAAAGATAGACGATTTTATTCCATTCCCTGCCATCCTTGAGAGGAACTGATGGATCCTCTCCCGGTTTGGGAAACAGGAAGTAATCGTCCACTCCGCTTAAAGGTTCTTCTTCGGCTGGAATGCTCCCATTGATGGGCTGAAGAAAAATGAGAGGTAAATTATGCCGATACTGCGTGGATGCGTTCCGTAATCGGCGGCAGATGTCCTCTGCGCCGCCTTCCAGATGCCCTCCGTTCAGCAGGATCAGATCGGGAGAGATATATTGAATGACCCGCAGGGCTTCCGTAATCGATTTGGCAAAATAAACATTGAAATGCTCTTTTTCCAACATCTGATGGATGCTTTGCGCGTCGCGGGAAGAGCAATCAATCAATAGAATCGTTGCGTATGCCTGATCTGTCCCCATTTCGGAAACCTTGCTGCCAATTCTCTACGTAAATCCGAAACCCTAAGGAAAATTACAACTCGAAAAGAACAGCCATCACTTCCATGCAGTAATGTCCTTTTAAATCTTATCCAATCCGTTTCGATTATCAATCCATTATTTTATATAAAATTACTTTGCCCTACTACGAAGAAGGAAGCGTAATTAAAATATCCCGATCTTCCGCTTGATCGATTATACGGCAGAAATCGACGAATCGGGAATACGCTTCCGGTTCAATCTTCTGCTTTGGAATGAGAAACGAGCGGCGTACGACTACCTCTTTGTTATGCCATTCATAGTACAGTGAGTAAAATCCGAACTCTGTCAATAGAACCATATCCTCAGGAAGATAAACGGCCGCACCCTTTTCGATCCATCTCGATAAATCCAATCGGATATCCACGGGATTCCATTGGAGGCTGGTATCGAATTCCATCGGGAATTGCCGGGTGGGTTCGGCGACGATCGATGCCGCTTCCGAGCGTACCAACACGGGAGACAGCGTCCATGTCCGCTCGTCTTTGGGCTTGACGATATCGGGACT
>CAZFOX010000741.1:0-3021 GCA_964520565.1 uncultured bacterium
GGCCTGGCAGATTTTCCTGATAAATCCTTCGATTACGTCATCCTCAGCGAAACCCTGCAGGAAGTACACAAACCGGCTCTGGTATTTCAGGAAATGTTGCGGGTTGGCCATAAATGCATCGTCAGTTTCCCCAATTTCGGGCACTGGACGGCGCGATGGCAATTACTGCTGGGACGTACCCCCATTACCGATACTCTGCCCTTTGAATGGTACGAAGGTCCCAATATTCAATTTCTCACGATCTGGGATTTTGTCCGCTTTTGTTCAAAAAAGCAGTATACCATCGATCAATCCTGCTATTTCCGCAAGGAAAAACCGATCCGGTATTTACCCAACCTTCGCGCCGATTCCGCCCTCTTTGTCCTACGGCAGTAAACAACTCACTACCAAAAAATCAGCGGCGTACGCTACTCTCCATACGCCGCTGGTGATTCACGAAAAATACCAAACTCTAAATCTTAATTCATCATAACGATATCGCCGTTGCTGGTCAGCCCATTGGAGGCATCGTAAGGGAATCCCATTCCGAGGGCGTTGTTATAAGCGCCCCGTTTCCCATCCGGCCCGGCACCCAGGAGAACGTAATTCCCCGATTTTAAGGGACGAAGTCCAACCGAATTCAGCAATGTCATATTGGAGGGATAAAAGAAAGACAAGCCAATGTCGTCTCCCGGAATTCCGGGATCCTCATCCGCATACATGTACGTATAAGGTGGAACCAGGTCTTGCGCAATCAATTGGCTGTTTGAATCGGTCTGCGACGTGGGCGCGAAGAACGGATCGAGAGGAATGGAAGAAAGATAGGCCACTGGAGAAGTCAAGGGTGCGAATAGCCCGGCCATCCCGCCGCGATCGTTCTGTGCAGAACCGCCGATCCCCTTAAAGACCGTTTTCATCCGTTCGATTCCAGCCGTCGTATCGTCGTCCCAGAAATCGATCAACAACACTCCACGGTCGATCCGGTTTTGTTCGATCGCGGTCATGGTGCTTTTCATGTCCGACTGAGCTCGGGCGATTTTGGCGCGCATCTGGGCGTTCAGAAAATTGGGAACCGCAATGGCAGCCAGGATACCGATAATCGCCACAACAATTAACAATTCGATCAGAGTAAATCCTTTTTGCTTCATTAGACAACCTCCCCGTAAATTTACAGTAGCCGTTATTATACGATAAAGTGGAAGATTGGGAATCATTTAATTGGAAAAATATGTAATATTATTTCCCTACCGATCGTATGGCGTGGCAATAAGATTCTTCCCAGGTGACTTGTTCTTTGGCACTTCTGTTATAATCTTTACCATATCTATAATCCGGGATTAAAACCATGGCGCGAAAAAAACAGACCTTCCCGATTGAAACCGATGAGATCGTCCGCATTCTCAAGATGAAAAACGAAGCGTTCGCCTCCCTGCTCAACGAAGAATTGCTGGAACTCATGACATCCAATTCCGAGTTGCTGGAATACGCGCCGGGTGAACCCATCATCAAGCAACACGATCCCTCCGACGCTCTATACATTCTGCTCAAAGGACGATGCGCCATCATTGTCAACGACAAACCGATCAGTCATCTGGAAGCGGGCGATATGACCGGCGAAATGGGTCTCTTGCAAAACACGCCCCGCACCGCGACGGTCACCCCCGTGGAGCCTTGCCGCGCCTTGAAAATCCCCAAGGATTCCTTCCAAAAAATGGCTCAAAATCCCCGCCTCACCAGCTGGTTGATCAACATGCTGACGGAACGGTTGAAACGCAGTTCCCACAACACGGCGCGGGCCTTGAAAGAAATGGAAGAAATCATGGAAGATCACATGGAACTGGGACGCGTGCAACGGTCGCTTCTGCCCAAGGAAATGCCGCAGGATCCGCGTTTCCGCGTTCACGTTCTGTACGAACCCTGCGCCTACGTGGGCGGCGATTATTATGACGCGCTGCTGGCCGACGACGATCACCTGGTTTTCATCGTCGCCGATGTAACCGGTCACGGCGCGCAAGCCTCCATTTCCATGGCCATCGTACGTTCTTTCATCCACCAGGGCCATCTCGGAAAATCGCCCGGAACGCTCCTCAAACGCTTAAACCGTCATTTGTTCGAATACGGTCCCGCCCAGCACTTCGTCACTTCCCAGGTGGCGATTCTCGATCTAAAAACCAATGTATTGAAATATGCTTACGCCGGGCATCCCCCGCTATTGCATCTCCGGAACGGTCATTGCACGACGCTGAAGGGCACGCGCTCGTTTTTCCTTCGCTTCAAATTGGACGCCGATTATAAAACATCGTCCATCTCGCTCAAACCAGGCGACCGAGTCGCGTTTTATACAGATGGGCCGATCGAGATGTTTAATCCCGACGGGAAAATGTTCAACGTGGAAGGCCTCCAGAAATTTATGGAAGACACGCAAAAAGCATCCATCGCCGAAGTCCCCGGCGAGTTGGAAAGCACGCTTCATAAGTTTCGCGAGGGCAGCCCGGTAGAAGACGATATGACCTTCATGGTTCTGGAAATTGCCAAACCGTAATTTCCCGCGTTTATATTTCTCTCATTCCCAGGAACCGGTTACGGCGGCATCATTCTTCCGTCCGGTTCCACCGATACAATCGGTTCTTCCCCTCCTCTACACCGGGAACCGGCTGGTAATTTTCTTCCACCCAATCCATCATCGCGTTTAATCCCAGTTCCCGAAAATGGGAGAAATCCTCCTCGGAGAGAATCATGTAAGTTGGCGGATTATGAATGATCCCATCCATCATTCTCTCTCGTTTCTCTTGCGCCGAACTCCCCCAGGTATCCAAGAACGAATGATCGTATACGTATATATATTGGATGGGAGATAAAAGCCCCGTTTCCTGGTAGTGTTTGGCATTCTCTCCCCGGCCTGTCCAAAGCGTATCGCCTACCTGCCGATGACGGATTATCGCGCGGGAGATTGCCCCGACCGATGGATGTCCTTCCGGCACGGTCAAGCGATAGGAATACAAACCAATCGCCCGGAAATCAACAACAACCAACAGAACAAGC